>NZ_RCOE01000021.1:0-3191 GCF_004321495.1 Pseudomonas sp. Sample_10 | reverse complement strand
GCCTGCGACACCATGAAAAA
Source organism: Pseudomonas sp. Sample_10 (assembly GCF_004321495.1). Classification (NCBI taxonomy): domain Bacteria; kingdom Pseudomonadati; phylum Pseudomonadota; class Gammaproteobacteria; order Pseudomonadales; family Pseudomonadaceae; genus Pseudomonas; species Pseudomonas sp. Sample_10. Next base: position 3,171 of record NZ_RCOE01000021.1, on the reverse strand, counting down.
GGCGCGCACCTGGCTCGATGAACACGCTGTCAGCTATGACTTTCATGATTACAAGGCGCTCGGAATCGACCGGGAACACCTGACCCAATGGTGCAACGAGCACGGCTGGGAAGTGGTGTTGAACCGCGCAGGCACGACCTTTCGCAAGCTCGACGACGAACGCAAAGCCGATCTCGACCAGTCGAAAGCCATTGAACTGATGCTCGCACAACCTTCGATGATCAAGCGCCCGGTGCTCGATCTCGGTGACCGAACCCTGATTGGCTTCAAGCCAGATATCTACGCGGCCGCGCTCAAGTAAGCAGCCCGTTTCAATTTGTTAGAGGTATCAACATGTCCACTACCCTGTTCAGCCTGGCCTTTGGTGTCGGCACTCAAAACCGTGAAGGCGCATGGCTGGAAGTGTTCTACGCGCAGCCGTTGCTCAACCCGTCGGCCGAACTGGTCGCCGCCATCGCGCCGATCCTGGGCTACAGCGAAGGCAATCAGGCCATCGCATTCACCACGGCTCAGGCCTCGCAACTGGCCGAAGCCGTCAAAGGCGTCGACGCTGCCCAGGCTGCCCTGCTGACCCGTCTGGCCGAGAGCCACAAGCCACTGGTCGCCACCTTGCTGGCTGAAGACGCGCAACTGTCTTCGACCCCTGAGGCGTACCTCAAGCTGCACTTGCTGTCCCATCGTCTGGTCAAGCCGCACGGCCTGAATCTGGCTGGCATCTTCCCGTTGCTGCCGAACGTGGCCTGGACCAGCCAGGGCGCGATCGACCTGGGCGAACTGGCCGAGCACCAACTGGAAGCGCGCCTGCGTGGCGAGCTGCTGGAAGTGTTCTCGGTGGACAAGTTCCCGAAAATGACCGACTACGTGGTACCGGCCGGCGTGCGCATCGCTGACGCGGCGCGTCTGCGTCTGGGTGCCTACGTGGGCGAAGGCACCACCGTGATGCACGAAGGCTTCATCAACTTCAACGCTGGCACCGAAGGTCCGGGCATGATCGAAGGTCGCGTCTCGGCTGGCGTGTTCGTCGGCAAGGGTTCAGACCTGGGCGGCGGTTGCTCGACCATGGGCACCCTGTCGGGCGGCGGCAACATCGTGATCAAGGTTGGTGAAGGCTGCCTGATCGGCGCCAACGCCGGTATCGGCATTCCATTGGGTGACCGCAATACCGTTGAGTCCGGCCTGTATGTGACCGCTGGTACCAAAGTGGCGCTGCTGGACGAGAAAAACCAACTGGTCAAAGTAGTGAAGGCTCGTGAACTGGCCGGCCAGGCCGACCTGTTGTTCCGTCGCAATTCGGAAACCGGCGCTGTGGAATGCAAAACCCACAAATCGGCTATCGAACTGAACGAAGCGCTGCACGCTCACAACTAAGCAGCGCATCATCGCCCCTCTGTAGGAGCATGGCTTGCCCGCGATGCTTTTGGCGGTCCAAAGGCCCCATCGCGAGCAAGCTTTGCTCCCACAGTAGTGCGGTGTAACCCCGCCCATGTTCACCAGGGCCCGATAACATGCTGATTCCCTCTCCCTGGCGCGCCGATTTTCCAGCCATCGCCGCCCTGCAACGGCAAGGCCAGACTTATCTGGACAACGCCGCCACCACGCAAAAACCTCAAGCCCTGCTGGATGCCCTGGCGCATTACTATGCCAACGGCGCAGCCAACGTGCATCGGGCACAACATTTGCCCGGCGCCCATGCCACCCAGGCGTTCGAGGACAGCCGCCGCAAAGTCGCGCAATGGCTCAATGCCGCTGACCGCGGGCAGATCATCTTTACCCATGGCGCGACGTCCGCGCTGAATCTGCTGGCTTATGGCCTGGAGCATCTATTCCATCCGGGCGACGAGATTGTCATCAGCGCCCTGGAGCATCACGCCAACCTGCTGCCGTGGCAGCAACTGGCGCACCGCCGTGAGCTGAAACTGGTGGTCCTGCCACTGGATGCCGACGGTGTGATCGATCTTGAAGCCGCCACCGGCTTGATAGGTCCGCGCACGCGTCTGTTGGCCGTCAGCCAATTGTCCAACGTGATCGGCGCCTGGCAGCCTTTGCCTGCGCTGCTGGCAATGGCCAAGGCGCACAACGCCTTGACCGTGGTCGACGGCGCGCAAGGCGTGGTCCATGGTCGCCATGATGTGCAGGCGCTGGGTTGCGACTTTTATGTGTTTTCCAGCCACAAGCTCTACGGCCCCGATGGACTCGGTGCGTTGTTCGGTCGCAATGAAGCGTTGCAACGACTGCGCCCCTGGCAGTTCGGCGGCGAGATGGTACTGGACGCCAACTACCACGACGCACGCTTTCGCCCGGCGCCATTGGGATTCGAGGCCGGGACACCACCGATCGCCAGTGTGATCGGTCTTGGGGCGACACTGGACTATCTCGCCGCTCTCGATCAGGACGCGGTGTCCGCCCATGAAGCGGCGCTGCACGACTATCTGCTCAAAGGCCTTGCTGCACGCAATGGCGTCCACTTGCTGGGCAAGCCACAGTTGGCACTGGTCAGTTTTACTGTCGAAGGTGTGCATAACTCTGACTTGGCGCACTTGCTGACCGAACAAGGGATCGCGGTGCGCGCCGGTCATCACTGCGCCATGCCGTTGCTCAAGAGCTTCCATCTGGCCGGGGCGATTCGGGTGTCGTTGGCGTTGTATAACGATTCCGAAGATCTGGAGCGGTTCTTTGAAGCACTGGATCAAGCGCTGGAGCTGTTGCGATGAACCTGCCTGCCGATGCCGTGACGGCACTCGAAACCTTTCAAAACGCGGCCGGCTGGGAACAGCGGGCGCGCCTGCTGATGCAGTGGGGCGATCGCCTGCCTGCGTTGAGCGATGCGCAAATGTGTGATGCCAACCGTGTGCACGGCTGTGAAAGCCAAGTGTGGCTGGTGGGTGAATTACGCGACGGGCACTGGCAATTCAGCGCCAACAGCGATGCGCGATTGATTCGTGGATTGGTGGCGTTGTTGTTGGCGCGGGTTAACGGGTTGTCGGCGGTGGAGTTGCGGCAGGTGGATTTGGCGGATTGGTTCAATCAGTTGGGATTGGGGCGACAGTTATCAGAGTCGCGCAGCAATGGCCTGAATGCCGTACTACAGCGGATGCGCGAACTGGCCGCCTGACCGATCGTTCCCACGCTCTGCGTGGGAATGCCTCAAGGGACGCTCCGCGTTCCAGCTCT
>NZ_RCOE01000162.1:0-22408 GCF_004321495.1 Pseudomonas sp. Sample_10 | reverse complement strand
ATTCCTCTTTCAAACGGCTGGCGACCACATCGAACTGCAGCACACCGACGGCGCCGAGGATGATGTCGTTGCTGCGTTCCGGGAAGAACACCTGGGTCGCGCCTTCTTCGGCCAGCTGTTGCAGGCCCTGGCGCAGTTGCTTGGATTTAAGCGGGTCTTTGAGGCGCACGCGGCGGAACAGTTCCGGGGCGAAGTGCGGGATGCCGGTGAAGCCCAGGACTTCGCCTTCGCTGAAGGTGTCGCCGATCTGGATGGTGCCGTGGTTGTGCAGGCCGATGATGTCGCCAGCAAACGCTTCCTCAAGCTGCTCACGCTCGGAGGAGAAGAACGTCAGGGCATCGCCGATGCGCACGTCCTTGCCGGTGCGCACGTGGCGCATCTTCATGCCTTTTTCGTACTTGCCCGAGCAGATACGCATGAAGGCGATGCGGTCGCGGTGTTTCGGGTCCATGTTCGCCTGGATCTTGAAGATGAAGCCGGAGAACTTCTCCTCCACCGGCTCCACGGTGCGCTCGTTGGCCACCCGTGCCAGAGGGCGCGGAGCCCAATCGACCACAGCGTCGAGAACATGGTCGACACCGAAGTTGCCCAGCGCCGTACCGAAGAACACCGGGGTCAGCTGGCCGTCGAGGAATTCCTGCTGGTTGAACTCATGACAGGCCCCTTGCACCAGCTCGAGTTGTTCGAGGAAGCGCTCGTACTCGTCGCCCAGGTGCGCGCGCGCTTCATCGGAATCAAGCTTCTCGATGATCTTGGTTTCGGTGCGCTCATGACCATGACCGGCGGTGTAGACGATGATGTAGTCATCGGCCAGGTGATACACGCCTTTGAAGTCCCGGTAGCAGCCGATCGGCCAGGTGATCGGCGCGGCCTTGATCTTCAGGACCGCTTCGATTTCGTCGAGCAGTTCGATCGGGTCGCGGATGTCACGGTCGAGTTTGTTGATGAAGCTGACGATCGGCGTGTCACGCAGACGGCAGACGTCCATCAGCGCAATGGTCCGTGGCTCTACACCTTTACCGCCGTCGAGCACCATCAACGCCGAGTCCACCGCCGTCAGGGTGCGATAGGTATCTTCGGAGAAGTCTTCGTGGCCCGGGGTGTCGAGCAGGTTGATCATGTGCTCGCGATACGGGAACTGCATGACCGACGTGGTGATGGAGATACCACGCTGCTTTTCCATTTCCATCCAGTCGGAGGTGGCATGGCGGTCGGACTTGCGAGACTTCACCGTGCCGGCTACCGCAATCGCCTTGCCCATCAGCAAGAGCTTTTCGGTGATCGTGGTTTTACCGGCATCGGGGTGGGAAATAATGGCGAAAGTGCGGCGTTTCGCGACTTCGGCGGCCTGTTTGGTCATGGGAAATCGCCTGGCAGGTGATTCAAAAAAGGGCGCAGATTATAGCCCAAGTTGATCGAAGAACCGAACCGTTGAGCACATCAGGGGTGGCCAAATGCTGTTTCAGATGGGAACCTTTTGAATCACGGAGACGTCCACTCCCCCGTTACGACCATTCGTCAGGGGATGAAACATCTGCATTGTCGGCCTGACGAGGCTGCGCTTATGGCTCGATAAGCCGTACGCCGTCCCTACAGGGCGCGCGCTCGGTATCAGCTACTTCTCGCGAACGTTATTCCGGCAGCCAGGCATGGCATGCCACACGGAATGGCGTTCGCCGACTGAAAAAAAGGAGTCCGCCTGTGGCTATTCGCTATGGCAAAGGGCTGATAGGAGGCGTGCTGGTAATCGCCCTTCTGGCCCTGCTGATCCACTGGATCGGCATCAACACGATCGAACATTACCGCGACGATTTGTTGTTTTACCTGCAAGCTCATCTGATTCTCGTCCTCGCCTCCATGCTGGCCGCCCTTGTCGTGGGCATCCCTGCCGGCATATTCCTCAGCCGCCCGAACATGATCGGCCGCGCCGAGCGCTTCATGCAGTTCTTCAATATCGGCAACACGGTTCCGCCTCTCGCCGTTCTGGCCATCGCCCTCGGGATCCTCGGCATCGGCAGTGGCCCGGCGATCTTCGCCCTCTTCCTCGCCTCCTTGCTGCCCATCGTGCGCAACACCTACGAAGGCCTGAAAAACGTCCAGGGCTCACTCAAGGAAGCCGCGGTCGGTATCGGCATGACGCCCACTCAAGTGTTGTGGCGTGTCGAATTGCCCAACGCCGTGCCGATCATCATCGGCGGCGTGCGCGTGGCACTGGCAATCAATGTCGGAACCGCGCCGCTGGCCTTCCTGATCGGCGCCAACAGCCTCGGCAGCCTGATCTTCCCCGGTATTGCCCTGAACAATCAGCCGCAACTGCTGCTCGGCGCCGCGTGTACCGCGCTGCTGGCCTTGTTGCTCGATGGCCTGGTGACCCTCGCCAGCCGTCTCTGGCTCGAACGCGGTTTGCGCCCGTCTTAAGCCTCGGCAAAGGAATCATCATGAAAACATCAAGCTTTTTACTGGGCTGCGTTCTGCTGTTTGCAGGATTTGCCCAAGCCGCGGAAAAACCGGTTATTCGCATCGGCGCCCGGGTGTTCACCGAACAGACCCTGCTGGCGGAGATCACTTCGCAATACCTGCGTACCAAAGGTTACGAGGTGCAAGTCACCGGCGGCCTGGGCAGTAACCTCGCCCGCAGTGCCCACGAAAGTGGGCAACTGGACATGCTTTGGGAATACACCGGCGTGTCGTTGGTTTCCTACAACCATGTCACTGAAAAACTCGACAGCGAACAGTCCTACGCACGAGTCAAAGAACTCGACGCGAAAAAAGGCCTGGTCTGGCTCACTCCGTCGAAGTTCAGCAACACCTACGCCCTCGCCCTGCCGAAAAACGTCGCTGACCAGTACCCACAGATCAACACCATCAGCGAGCTCAACTCGGTGCTGCGCAAGGAAGCCCAGACCAACAACCTGGTGGCGCTGGACACCGAGTTCGCCAATCGCTCGGACGGACTCGAAGGCATGGTCGAGCTCTACGACATGAACCTGACCCGCAAGAACATCCGCCAGATGGACGCTGGCCTGGTCTATACCGCGCTGCGCAACGGCCAGGTGTTTGCCGGACTGGTCTACACCACCGACGGTCGACTCAACGCCTTCAAGTTGAAACTGCTGGAAGACGACAAGCATTACTTCCCGGACTACACCGCCGCACCGGTGGTGCGTCAGGCCTACCTTGATGCGCATCCGCAACTCGCCGAACAGCTCAAGCCACTGGCTGAACTGTTCGACGACGACACCATGCGCGAGCTCAACGCGCGGGTCGATGTCGAGCATCAAAGTCCGTCAGCCGTCGCCGCCGATTTCCTGCGCCGCCACCCGATTAACTAAGGAGGAAAAGTCATGGAATTCTTGAACGCCTTTTCCCATCTCGACTGGTCGCAGGTTTTGCACCTGACGTGGCAACACATCACGCTTGTCGGGATCGCCGTAACCCTGGCGATCGTGGTCGGCGTGCCGCTGGGCATTTTGATGACACGCTTCCCGAGCCTCGCCGGGCCTTTGCAGGCCAGCGCCACGGTGCTGCTGACCGTGCCGTCGATTGCGCTGTTCGGCCTGCTACTGCCGTTCTACTCGAAATTCGGCCAGGGCCTCGGTCCGATGCCGGCGATCACTGCGGTGTTCCTTTATTCACTGCTGCCGATCATGCGCAACACCTACCTGGCGCTGAGCGGTGTCGAACCGGGTATTCGTGAAGCCGCGCGAGGTATCGGCATGACCTTCGGCCAGCGCCTGCGCATGGTCGAACTGCCGATTGCCGTGCCGGTGATCCTTGCCGGTGTGCGCACCGCCGTGGTCATGAACATCGGCGTCATGACCATCGCCGCCACCATCGGTGCCGGTGGATTGGGCGTACTCATCCTCGCTTCCATCAGCCGCAGCGACATGTCGATGCTGATTGTCGGCGCCGTGCTGGTCAGTTTGCTGGCCATCTTCGCCGACCTGCTTCTGCAATGGCTGCAACGTTCGCTGACTCCAAAAGGACTCCTCAAATGATCGAACTTCAAAACCTCAGCAAGACCTTCCAAAGCAACGGCAAAGATGTGAAAGCCGTGGACTCGGTAAGCCTGACCGTCAATGAAGGCGAGATCTGCGTGTTCCTCGGGCCATCGGGTTGCGGCAAAAGCACCACGCTGAAAATGATCAACCGCCTGATCAAGCCGACCTCGGGCAAGATCCTGATCAACGGCGAAGACACCACCGGCCTCGACGAAGTGACCCTGCGTCGCAACATCGGCTACGTGATCCAGCAGATCGGTTTGTTCCCGAACATGACCATCGAAGAGAACATCGTGGTAGTGCCGAAATTGCTCGGCTGGGACAAACAGAAATGCCACGACCGCGCCCGCGAATTGATGAGCATGATCAAGCTCGAACCCAAGCAATACCTGCATCGTTATCCACGGGAATTGTCCGGTGGCCAGCAACAACGAATCGGCGTGATCCGCGCGCTGGCGGCCGATGCGCCGCTGTTGTTGATGGACGAACCGTTCGGCGCGGTCGACCCGATCAACCGCGAAATGATCCAGAACGAGTTCTTCGAAATGCAGCGGGCGCTGAACAAGACCGTGATCATGGTCAGCCACGACATCGACGAAGCCATCAAGCTCGGTGACAAGATCGCGATCTTCCGCGCTGGCAAGCTGCTGCAGATCGACCATCCGGACACACTGCTTGCGCATCCGGCGGATGACTTTGTCAGCAGCTTCGTCGGTCAGGACAGCACCCTTAAGCGCCTGTTGTTGGTGAAAGCCGAAGACGCAGCGGACAACGCGCCCTCTGTCAGCCCCGAAACACCCGTGGCCGAGGCGCTGGAATTGATGGACGAGCACGACCGCCGTTACGTGGTGGTGACTTGCACCGAGAACAAGGCGCTGGGCTACGTGCGCCGCCGCGACCTGCACCGCCAGACCGGCACGTGCGGGCAATACCTGCGCGAGTTCAACGCCACCGCTGCCTACGACGAACATTTGCGCATCCTGTTGTCACGGATGTATGAGTTCAACCGTTCGTGGCTGCCGGTGATGGATGCCGAGCGGGTGTTTTTGGGTGAAGTGACGCAGGAGTCCATTGCAGCCTATCTGAGTTCAGGTCGTTCACGCGGGATGAAGACCAGTATCGTCTCGCCAGCAGAGGCCGTGGTCGCCTGATCGATTAAAAGGTCGCACACCGAACCTGTGGCGAGGGAGCTTGCTCCCGCTGGGTCGCGAAGCGGCCCCTCTTTTAAAAAAGCGGGGACTGCTTCGCAGTCCAGCGGGAGCAAGCTACCTCGCCACAGTTTTTTGTGTTTTCAAAGACTGGAAAAGAATATCAACACCGAGGTGGGCTCTGGCACTGCTAAAGCACCCGCCACATTAATCAAAATCGCCTTCACACCCGCCTCTAGCCGCCAACGTCGCCGATGTTGACGCCATCACACTTCTCTACGAACTAGCTGACAAAAGCATCGAACGTGCAGGTATTTTTAACACTGGAAAAATCACGGGGAACATCTGCCCGTCACACAGGTCCGCTACAAAGAGTGATATCGGGTACGCACGTCAGAAGCGTGCAAAAACGCGACATTTTTTGTTGATCTCAAGCCCCTCACGCCCTAAAGTTCGCGCCGAACGTCCATGCTGGAAACGATCCATCCGGCTCAAGTACTGACGACGAGACAGCAAGGCCAAGGGAAAGCTGCACTTCCCATGGCCTTTTTGCTTTCGGCGACATGCCTTGGGAAGTAGGCGAACCAAAGTGGGGATACGGAGGACGTTCATTTGCACCCATTGATTAACGACGTTTGCCACTAGGAGTCCCAAGTATGTCGATCCAGGTCGAAGACTATTTTGCGCGCGAAACCTTTCAGAAAATGAAGGCGTTCGCCGACAAGCAAGAAACCCCGTTCGTGGTGATCGACACCGCGATGATCAGCCAGGCCTATGACGACCTGCGCGCCGGTTTCGAATTCGCCAAGGTCTACTACGCGGTCAAGGCCAACCCGGCCGTGGAAATCATCGACCTGCTCAAAGAGAAAGGCTCGAGCTTCGACATCGCCTCGATCTACGAGCTGGACAAAGTGCTGAGCCGCGGCGTCAGCGCCGACCAGATCAGCTACGGCAACACCATCAAGAAATCCAGGGACATCCGCTACTTCTACGAGAAGGGCGTACGTCTGTTCGCTACCGACTCCGAAGCCGACCTGCGCAACATCGCCAAAGCAGCGCCGGGTTCGAAAGTCTATGTACGTATTCTCACCGAAGGCTCGACCACCGCCGACTGGCCATTGTCGCGCAAATTCGGCTGCCAGACCGACATGGCCATGGACCTGCTGATCCTCGCCCGTGACCTCGGCCTGGTGCCCTACGGCATCTCCTTCCACGTCGGTTCGCAACAGCGCGACATCAGCGTCTGGGACGCGGCTATCGCCAAGGTCAAAGTAATCTTCGAGCGTCTGAAAGAAGAAGACGGCATCGAACTGAAGCTGATCAACATGGGCGGCGGCTTCCCGGCCAACTACATCACCCGCACCAACAGCCTGGAAACCTACGCTGAAGAAATCATCCGTTTCCTCAAGGAAGACTTCGGTGATGACCTGCCGGAAATCATCCTCGAACCCGGCCGCTCGCTGATCGCCAACGCCGGTATCCTGGTCAGTGAAGTGGTATTGGTCGCGCGCAAGTCCCGCACTGCGGTTGAGCGCTGGGTATATACCGACGTGGGTAAGTTCTCCGGCCTGATCGAAACCATGGACGAAGCCATCAAGTTCCCGATCTGGACCGAAAAGAAAGGCGAGATGGAAGAAGTGGTCATCGCCGGCCCGACTTGCGACAGCGCCGACATCATGTACGAAAACTACAAGTACGGCCTGCCGCTGAACCTGGCCATCGGTGATCGCCTGTACTGGTTGTCGACCGGTGCCTACACCACCAGTTACAGCGCCGTTGAGTTCAATGGCTTTCCGCCGCTGAAATCGTTTTACGTTTGATAGGCATCCTCTCTGGTCCTGAAACAGGGTAACCCGTGTTCAGGACCAGACATTCCATTAAAAAAGCCCATAAATTTTATGGGCTTTTTTTCATTCACGAAGCCAAAGCTCAAGGTGGTTCATCATCTTCACGCACTCACCAGCGCCCTCCAGGGTGCCGGCCAGCTTGAAGTTTAATTCGCCGAGCCTCGCTGCCGTCTTTGCCCGGAGCAGCTCAATGAACACCCCATGGATACGTCGATAAAGCTCCTCAATGAATAACTGCATCTGAGCGATCACCGCAACGAACCCGGTGAATAACGCTGCAATATCTGCCTTATATTCTTCAGCGCTGACTGAAGGGTCCCTCGAAGAGTAATTGAAGTCCCAGACCGGAGTAGTCACAGGCTCGCCGAATAACGCCTGTGCAACCTTTGGCGTTGCATGGCAATTACAGGACCGATATTCCATGGCTGTGGTGAATACCGACCTCAACCCAAACGATTCTACATATACTTCTCCCAACGTAAATTTCAATTCTCCTACCGCGATTCTTAGCTCATCGAATCGAAGAGCCAGTTCATGAATCAAATCTGGCACCTTCGTTGGCGGAAATAACATCCAGGTCGGGGACCTGGATAAACTGAACTGCCTGAAATCCACCAGATCAATGGGCTCATCCCGCGAGGTTTTTCCGGTCATCTCCAAACATTCACGAGTGAATATTTCGAGATCTGAAAAAAAAGCTTCGCCTAAAAGCAAAGTTTCTCTGGTACGCCCCCAAAAGGTCTTTAAATATCGCTCATTGAACGGGGCATTCACCAAGCGCGAGTCCTTGGGCAGACTGGCAAGTTGATGGCCATTTTTTCTACGATGCTCAAACATAAGCGATATACGATCAAAGGTCGGATACAAAGAACCTAGAAAAGTGCTGTATCGATTTAAAATGCGCCGTTGCGCTGATGTAAAACCATAGTCTTGTGAATTCATATTCATCATTTGAAGGGGATGGGCATATGACCACCCCCTAAATCCTGTTTATTGATAAACTGGTTTCATGTATTTGACAACTTCCGCTATTTTGGACATTGCACTATCCGCTCGCTTTTCGACGGAAATCGAAGCATCTTGCTTGAACTCACGAGAAAATTTTTCTACATCATTCTTCAGCTTTGAAAACTCATTCACGTATTTCGAACGACCGTCATCCACCTCGTTCAATGTCTTGACCAGAGTGATTTTCCCATCAATCTGGAGAATATGCCTGGCGTACTTTTGCGAGTGCGCTCGCAAATCAGTTGCCTTCTCGGCGAGTCGGTTATACGCGGCCACCATATTGAGAAAAGAAATAGCCTCACCTATACCCGAGATTATTTTCTTAAGCATATCAACAGCAAATAACGCAACCTGGACCTGCGGGGGTGCCAAACCCAACGCTTTCAAACTTTCAAGTGACAATTGAGCTTCTTCGCCAATTTTTTCGACGCCAGCTTTGGCGATCAAGTCAATCGCTTCGGACACCGACTTCATCTGCTCAGTCAGCTCGGCCAATTTTTCCTCGGTTTTAATCTTGAGGTCTTCCGTGAATATCCGATCCTGCGTGAGCGCTACAATCCATCCTTCAGGAGCCTCCCGATCATATGGGATGCTAATACCCCTTTGAATGCTTTTTAGATCCTCAGCATGTGCGCAGACTTTATTGGAAAGGTTATTGAGTTCCACCTCCATATCCTCCCGTACTTCATCCGCATCCTCCGGATTAACCAATTCTGCCTGGTAGCCTTTGAGCTTTTTCTCGGCACGCTCAAGAAAAAGAGTAAAGTCCTGAGCATTCTTGCGCAGCTCAAATGTAATCTTGTTAATATTGAACGCTACGCTATTCATCGTAACAACAGTGCCCGGCAAGTAATCGAATTGTTCGAAAAGCATTTGCGCAGAAGTATTCGCCCCTTGCACTTCAGCATTATGACCACGCAGCTTGACCACATTAAAAACCGGAACATCCACACTATAAATCAACCCACGCATTGCCATCCCCTCCCCAAAAACCAAACGATTGCTCTCATATTCTTTATCAGCCTCTGCGAACACGCTGAGCAACTGATCCGAACCTACTTTTATCTGCTCCCAAGGCTCGACAATACTGAGTATCTGATTCTTGAATCGTCTCAGGGAGGTTGCTTCATCCAGCTTGGTAACGTCTTGCATGGAAGCCGCGATGTAGTTACTCAACGCATTCCATACCAGCATAAGGTTTTGAGTCGCCACTTCAGCTTCAACCGCAACGTAACTCAGGTTCTGCAGATCATCACGCACTCTGTTCAAAGAGCTCAGTGTCTGGCTTTTGCTGGCCATCAATTGATTCGCGGTTCTTTGCAAATCTTTAAGCTTGTTACGCTGAGTGCGTATCTGCTCAGCTTTGACACCCTGGTAGATGCCGAGAATCAAACCGCCAACATTCAAGGTCGCTGCTGCCTTGATTGCCTCTTGAACCATCTGATCATATTGCTTGTTGAGATCCTCAATCTCTTTTGAGCGCTGATCAATTTCATCCTGCAGAACCTGTATATCTGCCCCATAGGTATTGTTCTTAACAAACTCAAGTCGCAACCTGATTTGCGGCAGCACTTTCGTGAGCATGTCGTGGCCAAACTCGTTCAGTCTGGTTCGTACCGACTCGGCGCTTTGATGACATTGCGTGACCTTGAACAGCAGATCATTGAGGTAGATTCGAATTTCGTTTACATCTCCGGGAGACACCTCATCACTGGGGAGGCCTGGAACTTTCATTTTCAGTTTCAGATACTCTTCCGGCGTATTGATATTATGTTCTTCCAGATATTTCGATATCTTGAGGTCCTCATACACCTCTACAATTGAGTAACCTGTCCTGAGGATGCTGCCGGCAAAAATTTTCAGCTCGTTGCCTGTCAGCATTATGTCCCGGCGTAATGGTGACCAGCGCTTGGCATGGTTATAGGTCAAAGTGAATGTAAGTAAAAAATCACTCGCCGTCAGCCCCTTGCCCCCCTCATCACCCGCGCCGTAATTCAAGTATGCAATTACATCTTGTAGCCGAACAGGAAGAGAAAGCCCTAACGTTTCATACTTCTTGAGACTGATGATCTGTTCCTTGGTCAACTGTATCCCCATTCCACGGTGATGCTCTTCACCCTCACCTAACGATGCATTCACAAACACCTGGGGTGTTTTGGCGGCAGCTTCGACCAGTTCATTATTCGTTTTCAACTCCATCAGAGACTCCTTGTCTTCGTCGAGTATTAAGAAAGAATTAACAACAACAATATTCAAGCGCCGCTTCCGGCGACACTTTTCAATACTGTGAAAACAACCTTAAGGCGATACGAAACAAATCAACAAGTCTTTAACTATTAAAATTCAAGACAGCAGACATTAATAAAATAACCAGACCAGCAACAACCATCCCGCCCGCCAACTTTTACAGCGCGAGATTTTAATATGGGCTTTCTATTAATTAATGAACAGCGAAGCTGTTACGACGTGACCAACTGTGATAATCGCTGTTGATAAACTTCAGCCATCCCACGAATCTGCGGATGTCTTGCGCTCGACAAGGCTACAACGCTCACCCGCAGGAAATTGCTGTTTCCTCCCGCCAACGCCTTGTGCAACCACTCCAGAGCCTCGCCGATTTGTCCTTCTTCCGCCAGGAGCCCTGCATAACTGAATTGCCCACGAAAATCCCCGCCGAGCGCCGAGCGTCGATACCAGCTTCGCGCCGCGAGTGGGTCAGCGAGGCAAAACTTGCCTTCCTCCAGATAACGCCCCAACAGATTCATCGACTTCGCATGGCCCAGTTCGGCTGCCTGGCGATACAGACTCAAGGCTTGCCGCTGATCCACCGCCACGCCACGCCCGGTCGCCAACAGATTGGCATAGTTGTATATCGCCCAATCCAGTCCGGCTTCGGCAGCCTGGCGATAATGCCCCGCAGCAACCGTCGCATCGGCTACGCAACCCCAACCGTGTTCATGACAACGACCCAGCATGTTGCGCGCCATCAAATGCCCGCCTTGGGCAGCGATCTCGAACCAGCGCACAGCCAGCGGCTGATCCTGCTCAATACCTTGCCCATCCAGCAAAATTTGCCCGAGCAAGGCCTGAGCGTCGAGCACACCCTCACGCGCGGCGATCAAAATCGCCTGTGCAGCGCGTGCCGGGCTTTCCTCGAGCATGGTTTTAAGCTGGTCACCGTCGAGGACTTCCTCGCGGCGCAAACGAAAATCCGCCACTTACACCTCGACCCAGCGGCGCAACAGATTGTGATAAGTGCCGGTCAAGCGGATCAACGATGGGTGATCGGGCACATCGCGGGTCAGGTCGCGGATCGCCCCGTCCATCTCGAACAACAGTGCGCGCTGGCTGTCTTCACGCACCAGGCTCTGCGTCCAGAAGAACGAGGCGTATCGCGTACCCCGCGTCACCGCGTTGACCTTGTGCAGGCTGGTGCCGGGGTACAGGACCATGTCGCCGGCGGGCAACTTCACACGCTGGGTGCCGTAGGTATCCTGGATTTCCAGTTCGCCGCCGTCGTAGTCCTCGGGCTCACTGAAGAACAGCGTGGCCGACAGGTCAGTGCGTACCCGTTCGATGCTGCCCTTGGGTTGGCGCACGGCGTTATCGATGTGGAAATCGAAACTGCCACCGGCCGTGTAACAGTTCAGCAACGGAGGAAAGACCTTGTGCGGAAGTGCTGCTGACATGAACTGCGGATTTTTCCACAGTCGCTCCAGCATGGCCGCGCCAATCTCCTTGGCCAGCGGATGGCCTTCCGGCAATTGCAAATTGTGCTTCGCCTTGGCCGACTGGTAACCGGCGGTGATCTTGCCGTCGGCCCAATCAGCCTGTTCCAGAGCCTCGCGGATGCGCTGCACTTCTTCTTTTTCGAACAAGCCTGGAATGTGCAGCAGCATGGCGTAGACACCTGGAAGCAAAAGGACGCCAATGGTATTGATTCTTATTGCCTGTGTAAAACCCGCTAGACGAACGAAGCAGCAAAAACCGTAAGGTCAAATTGTAAAGAATGTAAATTCAGTGCGAATAGCAATATTTCGCAATTGCTACAAATACGTGTTTACCCTATATTCCGCCGCCTCAAATCCTTGGGGAGGGGAATCAAAATGTCACGTCAACACCCACAATTACCGGTCAGCTCACCGCGTTTGCTCGCTTCTGCAATTGGCGTGGCAATCACCGCCGGCTCCGCTGGCCACATGGTTTTCGCGGCTGAAAAAACCGACGAGAAAGCGCCGGGCAACACGATTTCCCTCGGTGCCACGGCCATCACCGGTGAAGCCCAGGACGACACTTCCTACAACGTCGAAAAAGCCTCCTCACCCAAGTACACCGCGCCGCTGGTTGACACTCCGCGTTCGATCACGGTCATCCCGCAACAAGTCCTCAAGGACACGGGCGCGATGAACATGCAGGACGCGTTGCGCACCGTTCCCGGCATCACCTTCGGTGCCGGTGAAGGTGGCAACCCGCAAGGCGACCGTCCGTTCATTCGTGGTTTCGATGCCCAAGGCGACACCTATCTGGATGGCGTGCGCGATACCGGTTCGCAGAGCCGCGAGATCTTCGCCGTAGAGTCGATCGAAGTCAGCAAAGGCCCGAACTCGGCCATCGGCGGCCGCGGCGCGGCCGGGGGCAGCATCAACCTTGTGAGCAAAAAAGCGCATCTGGGCGACTCGTTCGACGGTGGTTTCACCTGGGGCTCCGACCAGACCCAGCGTTACACCATGGACGGCAACTATCAGTTTTCCGACACCGTCGCCGGCCGTCTGAACCTGATGAGCCACGAGAGCAACGTCGCCGGCCGTGACAGCGTCGACTACGATCGCTGGGGCGTGGCGCCGTCGCTGGCGTTCGGCCTGGGCACCGACACCCGGGTCAACCTCGACTACTACCACCTCGAAAGCAACGACACGCCAGACTCGGGCATTCCTTATTCGATCCCGACCGCAGGCTCGGCGGCGCGTACCAAGGCCAATCCGGACAAACCGGATGACGGCGGCGACAGCAGCAACTTCTATGGCCTCGACAACCGCGACTTCCGCAAGACCCGCGTCGACACGGCCACCATTGCCATCGAGCACGACCTGAGCGACGCGCTCACGGTCAAGAACACCCTGCGTCATGGCAACAGCATGCAGGACTACATCCTGACCCAGCCGGACGACAGCAAGGGCAACGTCAACAATGGCAGCGTCTGGCGCCGTGCGAACACCCGCGTCAGCAACACCGAGACCACCACCAACCAGACCGACCTGTTTGGCGACGTCTACATCGCCGGCTTCAAGAACAGCTTCGCCACCGGTATCGAGCTGAGCCGCGAAGAAAGCAAGAAGTCCTCGTACAACGTCAACACCGACACCACGCCAAGAACTGCCGCAGCGACCACCAATTGCAGCCCCGCGCTGATCGGCGCGCCAAGCGGTTACAACTGCACCTCGCTGTCCAGCCCGAACCCGAGCGACCCATGGAACGGCGCGATCTCGCGCAACTATGCCGGCACCGACACTACGGGTAAAACCTACGCGCTCTACGTGTTCGACACTTTGACATTGTCCGAGCAGTGGCTGGTGAACATGGGCCTGCGCTACGACCACTTCGACACCGACTACAAGACCTACAACGCGGCCGGCACCACCACCTCCAAGGGCGATGATGTCAGCGAATTCGTTACCGGTCAGTTCGGTGTGGTCTACAAGCCCGCGGAAAACGGCAGCATCTATGCGTCCTACGCAACATCCGCCACCCCACCGGGCGCGACCCTGGGCGAAGGCCAGGACGGCAACCCGCTGGGTGGCACGCCTGATCGCAACGGTAACCTGCTGGCCAGCGACATGGAGCCGGAAACCACCAAGAACTACGAAATCGGTACCAAGTGGGATCTGCTGAACGATCGTCTGTCGTTGACCGCCGACATCTTCCGCACCGAGAAAGAAAACGCTCGGGTACAAACCAACACCACCACGTACGAAAACGTCGGCAAAACTCGCGTTCAAGGTTTCGAACTGTCGGCCACTGGCAAGCTCACCGACAAATGGCAGGTCTTCGCCGGTTACGCCTACATGGACAGCGAGCAAATCGATGGCGGCGACATGCCAGCCAACCGAGCCAACAATGGCAACGAACTGCCGAACACACCGAAGAACAGTGCCAGCCTGTGGACGACTTACCAGGTCACGCCGAAGCTGACCATCGGCGGCGGCGCGTTCTATGTCGACGACGTGTTCGGTAGCGCAGCCAACACCACCATGGTTGATTCCTACGTTCGCTACGATGCGATGGCGGCCTACAAGCTGACCAAAAACGTCGACCTGCAATTGAACGTGCAGAACCTGACCGACGAAACCTACTACGACAAAGCGTTCTCGACTCACTTCGCCAACCAGGCGGCGGGCCGTACTGCTTTGCTGAGCACCAACTTCCACTTCTGATTGACTGTCATACGACAATCGCTGTGGGAGCGAGCTTGCTCGCGATGGGGCCATAACATTCAACATGCATGTTGACTGTAAGGCCGCCATCGCGAGCAAGCTCGCTCCCACAGCTTTTGTGTGTAAAAGGAATGTTTCTCGACAACCCACGGCATAATGCGCGCCGTGATGACAACTTTTGAACGAACAAGGCGAGCGACGTGTTGAAGAAAACCCTGTTCCAGTTGCACTGGTTTTTTGGCATCAGCGCCGGACTTGTCCTGGCCCTGATGGGCATTACCGGGGCGACGGTATCGTTTCAGGACGAGATCCTGTATGCGTTGAATCCTTCTGTGTTGCAGGTGCAGAAACAGGTCGCCGGTGTGCTGCCGCCCGCTGAATTGGTGGAGAAGATCGAAGCGGCCACGAACCTGAAAATCGCGATGCTCTCGGTCGACATCGACAACGACGTCGCCGCAAAAGCCTTCTTCACCCCGGCACCGGGTGAGCGCCGCGGCCCCATGCGTTTCTTCGATCCGTACACCGGCGAATTGCTGGGCGACGCCACTGGCCAGCAGTTCTTCGGCCTGATGCTGCAACTGCACCGTTTTCTCGCCATGGGCGATACCGGGCGGCAAATCACCGGCGCCTGTACCTTGATCCTGGTGTTCTTCTGCCTGTCCGGCCTCTATCTGCGCTGGCCGCGCCAGTGGAAAAGCTGGCGCGCGTGGCTGACTCTCGACTGGAAGAAAAAAGGTCGCAGCTTCAACTGGGACCTGCACTCGATCGCCGGCACCTGGTGCCTGGTGTTTTATCTCCTGGCAGCGCTGACCGGGCTGTCCTGGTCCTACGAGTGGTACAACAAGGGTCTGAACAAATTGCTCTCCGACTCACCGCAGAACGAACGCGTTCGTGGTGGTCGTGGCCCGGCACCGAAAGGCCCGGCGCCGACAGCCGATTACTCGGCCATGTGGAGCAGCATCTACAGCGCGGCCGGTCCCGGCCTGAGTTTCTATAACACCCGCATGCCACCGGTGGCCGGACAACCGGCGACCGTTTTCTATTTGCTCAAGGATTCGCCCCACGACCGCGCGCTGAACCAGATCACCCTCGATCCGCTCACCGGCGTCATCAAGCGGCACGAGCGCTACAGCGACAAGAGCTTCAAGGCACAGTTGCTGACCAGCATCTATGCGCTGCACGTCGGCAGTTTCTTCGGCATTGGTGGGCGGATCATCCTGACGATCACCGCGCTGACCATGCCGCTGTTCTTCATCACGGGCTGGCTGCTGTACCTCGATCGTCGACGCAAGAAACGCCAGATCAAGGACGCACGCAAAGGGCTGGCCCAATCAGCCAGCGATGTGCCAGCGTGGCTGATCGGCTTCGCCAGTCAGAGCGGCTTCGCCGAGCAACTGGCGTGGCAGACTGCCGGCCAATTGCAGGCCGCCGGCCTGCCGGTCAAGGTCCAGCCGTTGGCGGATGTCAGCGAGCAGGATCTGCGTGATTCGAGCAACGCTTTGTTCGTGGTCAGCACTTTCGGCGACGGCGAAGCACCCGATAGCGCCCGGGGGTTTGAACGCAAGTTACTGGGCCGCAGCTTGAGCCTGGAAAGCCTGAACTATGCGGTACTCGGCCTCGGTGACCGCCAGTATCAACACTTCTGTGGATTCGCCCGACGCCTGCACAGCTGGCTCGGCGAACATGGCGGCAAGACCCTGTTCGCCCCCGTGGAAGTCGACAGTGGCGACCCTTACGCCTTGCGTCACTGGCAGCAACAACTGGGCCAGTTGACCGGTCAGGCGCCGGTGGACACTTGGCAAGCGCCGAGCTACGACAACTGGACCCTGACCCGCCGCGAACAAATCAACCCGGACAGCAGCGGTTCGCCCGTCTATTTGCTGGGCCTCACCGCACCCACCACCAGCAGTTGGCTGGCTGGCGATCTGGTGGAAGTGTTGCCGCGCAACTGCCCTTGGGCGATCGAACATTTCCTTGATGGCCTGGGCATCGATGGACGGGCAACGATTGAACTCGACGGTTTGTCGCAACCGCTGGAGCAAGCCCTTGCCAGCCGCCAACTGCCAGAAAACCGCAGCCATCTGGTCGGCCTGCACGCGCAAGCGCTGGTAGCCGCTCTGGTGCCGTTGGCCAAGCGCGAATACTCCATTGCCTCGATTGCCGCCGACGGCATTCTGGAGTTGATCGTTCGCCAGGAACTGCATGCCGATGGCAGCCTCGGTGTCGGCTCCGGTTGGCTCACTGAACACGCGCCTGTAGGCAGCAGCATCAGTCTGCGGGTGCGCCGCAACAGCGGCTTCCATCTCCCGAACGAACCTGTGCCCATGATTCTGATCGGCAACGGCACCGGTCTGGCCGGCTTGCGCAGCTTGCTCAAGGCGCGGATTGCCGATGGCCAGCAACGCCAGTGGCTGTTGTTCGGCGAGCGCCATCGGCAACACGATTACCTGTGCCGCGATGAGCTGGAAGAGTGGTTGATTTCCGGAGATCTCCAGCGCCTGGACCTGGCGTTCTCGCGGGATCAGGCCGAGAAGATCTACGTGCAGGATCGCCTGCGCGAATCGGCCGGCGAGTTGAAGAAATGGCTGGCGGACGGCGCGGTGATCTACATCTGCGGCAGCTTGCAGGGCATGGCGTCCGGGGTCGATCAAGTGCTCAATGATGTGCTCGGTGCTGCCGAAGTCGAGCGCCTGATCGAACAAGGCCGCTACCGCCGCGACGTGTACTGACAACTGCGCACCTGCCCCTGTCGTTGATCGTTCCCACGCTCTGCGTGGGAATGCGGCCCTGGGACGCTCTGCGTCCCAAAAGCCGAACGCAGAGCGTCCGTAGAGGTGTTTCCACGCAGAGCGTGGGAACGATACTCCATCAGCGGGTCACACCGGCTGCAACGTCTGTTCAAAGACGGAAACCCCATCCAGATCACGCAACACCACGCTCAACGCCCCGCTTTGCCCTTCGATATTCACCTCACCGAAAAACTGAAACCCGGCAAACGGTGAAATGTTCTGCGCGGGCGGTGCTTTCTGGAACACCACTTGCGGGCCGAAGGTTTTATCCAGCGGATTAGGCCCGTAGCTCCCGGCATTCAGGGGACCTGCGACGAACTCCCAAAACGCTTCGAAATCCTGGAACGCGGCGCGCTCCGGGTGGTAGTGATGCGCGGCGCAATAATGCACATCCGCCGTCAGGAACAGGAAGTTGCGCACCTGCTGCGCCCGCAGGAACCCCAGCAGCTCGGCAATTTCCAGCTCGCGGCCCTGGGCCGGTCCCGGATCACCATTGGCCACCGCCTCCCAGCGTCCGACACCGGGGCTGACCTCGCCATCGGGCACGCCGAGGCCGATGGGCATGTCGGCAGCGATGACTTTCCATTGTGCCTTCGAAGCTTTCAACGATGCTTTCAACCAGTCCAGTTGTTCACGACCGAGGAAGGGTTTGGCGCCACCCAGGTTGTCGTCATTGGCCTCGCGGTAACTGCGCATGTCGAGCACAAACACATCGAGCAATGGTCCGTAACTGAGCTGGCGATAGATCCGTCCGCCACCATCGGCGCTCTGCAAACGCATCGGTGCATATTCGAGCCAGGCCTGACGCGCGCGGCCCACCAGGCTGTGGATATCTTGGCTCTTGTAGCGCTCATCCAGTTGCTTGCCTGGCGACCAATTGTTCACCACTTCATGGTCGTCCCACTGCCAGATTTGCGGCACTTCGGCGTTGAAACGACGGATGTTTTCGTCCATCAGGTTGTAGCGGTAATTGCCGCGGTAGTCGTCGAGGGTTTCGGCGACTTTGCTCTTGGCCTCGGTGGTGATGTTGCGCCACACGCGACCGCTTTCGGTGGTGAGTTGGGCGGGTACGGGGCCGTCGGCGTAGATGGTGTCGCCGCTGTGGATAAAGAAGTCCGGCAGGCGCAAACGCATGGCTTCGTAGATGCGCATGCCGCCGATGTCCGGGTTGATGCCGAAGCCCTGACCGATGGTGTCGCCGCTCCAGACGAACCGAATGTCGCGCCGGGTTTGCGGCACGCTGCGCAAGTGGCCGAACCACGGTTCGCTGGCGACGCCGCTCTGGGCATCTTCAAACTGTACGCGATAGAAAATCGCCTGGTCGGCGGGCAACCCGGTCAACTCGACACGGGCGGTGAAATCGGAGCGGGCATCGGCCAATGCCGAGACGAAACGCCGAGGGTTGGGGAACAGACTGCGGGTGTCCCATTCCACCACCATTCGAGCCGGGCGGTCGCTGCGGCTCCAGATAATCGCCCGGTCTCCCAACAGGTCGCCGGACTGCACGCCGTCGGTGAGTTGTGGTCGATCCTTGACCGAAGCGATGACCGCCGGCGCCAGCCCCGGCAACAACAGTCCGGCGCCGACCGCTTGCATCACACGACGACGGCCAAGGTTGAAATCGCTCATGGTGTTCTCCCTGGAAAAGGAAAAACTTAAGCACGTGTCCGTGACGCTGATGTGAAACCGCGATCCTTGTAGGAGCCGAGCTTGCTCGCGATGGCGGTGTTTCATTCACCTCGATGTTGAATGTCAGTCCGTCATCGCGAGCAAGCTCGGCGCCTACAAGGTTTCGCCTCAGGCCTTGGCCGGCTCCAGCGCCAACTCAACCGTCTCCGGGCGCTTGACCAGCGCATACACCACCGCCGTCAGCAAACTCCCGGCGACAATCGCCAACAGATACAGCAACGCATGATTGATCGCATTCGGAATCAGCATCACGAACAACCCACCGTGGGGCGCCATCAGTTTGCAGCCGAAATACATCGACAACGCACCGGTCAGCGCACCGCCGGCAATGCTCGCCGGAATCACTCGCAACGGATCTTTCGCAGCAAACGGAATCGCCCCTTCGGAGATGAAGCACAACCCCAGCACCAACGCCGCTTTACCGGCCTCGCGTTCGGTCTGGGCGAATTTGCGTCGGGCGATGAACGTGGCAATCCCCAGGCCAATCGGCGGCACCATGCCGGCGGCCATGGTCGCGGCCATCGGTGCATAACTCTGCGACGCCAGCAGTCCCACCGAAAATGCATAAGCGGCTTTGTTGATCGGTCCGCCGAGGTCGACGCACATCATCGCGCCCAGCAGCACGCCGAGGAGAATCGCGTTGGTGGTGCCCATGCTGTCGAGAAAATGCGTAAGCCCGGCAAGCATCCCCGCCACCGGTTTACCGACCACATAGATCATCACCAGACCGGTAAACAAACTGGCGAGCAACGGGATGATCAGAATCGGTTTCAACGCCTCGAGGCTTTGCGGCAAACGCGCGTAGCGGTTGATCGCCTGCGCCGCGTAACCGGCGATAAAACCGGCGATGATCCCGCCAATGAATCCAGCGCCCAGGGTGCTTGCCAACAGTCCACCGATCATCCCCGGCGCCAGGCCCGGCCGGTCAGCAATCGAGTAGGCGATGTAGCCCGCCAGCAACGGCACCATCAGCTTGAACGCCGTGTCGCCGCCAATTTGCATCAGCGCCGCCGCCAGCGTGCCCTCTTCCTTGAACGCAGTGATGCCGAACACGAAGGACAAGGCGATCATCAAGCCGCCCGCTACCACCATCGGCAGCATGAACGAGACGCCGGTCAACAGGTGCTTGTAAACGCCGGTCTTGTCTTTTTTGGCCGCGGCGCTGGCACCCGTCGCTGCGCTTTCCTGGGTGCCTTCGGCGAGGGCCTTGTTCAATGTCGCTTCGGCTTGCTTGAGCGCAATGCCGGTGCCGCAGCGGTAGATTTTCTTGCCGGCGAAACGCTCGGTGGCCACTTCGATGTCTGCTGCCAGCAACACCACGTCGGCATCGGCGATGGCCTGCGCACTCAGCGGGTTGCGCGCACCGACCGAGCCCTGGGTTTCCACTTGCAGGTCGTAGCCCAAGCGCTTGGCCGCTTGCTGCAATGCTTCGGCGGCCATGAAGGTATGCGCGACACCGGTCGGACACGCGGTGACCGCGACCAGGCGCGGCGCATTTTTTGCGGCCCCCGCCGGTTCCACGACGGCTTCAGCGACGGCTTCAGGCGCTGTGTAAACCTGAGCTTCTTCAGCCCCGCGGCGCAACACTGATTCCACATCCTGAAGGGCCTGGGCCGGGGTGCTCTGGTAGATGCGCTTGCCCACGAATCGCGACATGTCCACCGGCGCACTGGTGACCAGCAACACCCATTCGGCCGCATCGAGTGTGGCCGCCGACAGTTGCCGCTCGGGGTGCGCCGCATCGCTGATCTCGACGCTGGTGCTCCAACCCTGGCGCTGGGCTGCTGCGTCCAGCAAACGGGCGCACAGCACACTGGTGACCATGCCGTTCGGGCAGGCAGTAACAATGGCTAACTTCATGACCAACCCTCTTATTGTTCTGTCAGGGGACGCACGCGCACACCCTGTTCGAGCTGCGCCAGGCGCGCCGCATCGCTGATACCGAAACCGATCTGGGTAACCGCCATCGCGGCAATTGCCGTGGCCGTTCGCAAGGTTTGCTCAGGTGTATCGGCACTGACCAATCCGTGCAGCATGCCGGCCAGCAAGGAATCACCAGCGCCCACGGTGCTGGCGACGCTGACCTTGGGTGGCGTGGCATGCAGCGCCGAACCGACACTGAACCAGTTCACACCATCAGCGCCGTGGGAAATCACCACATGCTCGATACCCAGGGCGTGCAAACGGTTCGCCGCTTCTGCCTGGGCCAGAACCGAAACTGCTTCGCTGCCCAGCACCTCTGCCAACTCTTCGCTGTTGGGCTTGATCAGCCATGGGCCGGCCGTGAGCGCGGCGCGCAATGCTTCGCCGCTTGTGTCGAGGGCGACTTTCAAACCGAGGCTTTTCAAGCGCACGATCAGCGCCTGCAACCACTGCGGGCTGACACCCTGCGGCAGACTGCCCGCGACGACGACGGCGTCATGCC
This sequence comes from Pseudomonas sp. Sample_10, assembly GCF_004321495.1. NCBI lineage: Bacteria > Pseudomonadati > Pseudomonadota > Gammaproteobacteria > Pseudomonadales > Pseudomonadaceae > Pseudomonas > Pseudomonas sp. Sample_10. The sequence continues at coordinate 1,070 of NZ_RCOE01000162.1, read as the reverse complement.
CCGGCGCAATCTGGTCAAGCCGATCAAGCAAATCCTGTTGCGCCGCCGCGCTGACCATCGGTCCCGGACCATTGAGGTCGGTGATGCGCCCGTCGCTTTCCGCCAGTTTGATATTGCTGCGGGTCTCGCCGGGAACACGGATGAATGCATCGACAAAACCGCGCTTGGCGAACAGGGTTTCGAACGCTTGCAGATTGTCTTCACCGAGAAAACCACTGACCGTCAGCTGATGGCCCAAGTCCGCCAGCACCTGTGCCACGTTCACCCCTTTACCGGCGGCGTGGCTGTGCAGGGCGTCGCTGCGATTGACCTGACCGGGCTCCAGGCGCGACAACTCGACGGTGAGGTCGAGCGCCGGGTTGAGGGTCAGGGTAAGAATCCGGGCCATTACAGGGCCTCCACTAGTGCGCGCACTTCATTGGCGCTGCCCACGGCGAGCGCCTCTCGGGCAAGAATTTGAGTCTGGCTGAGGCTGAGTTCGCGAATCCGCGCCTTGACCTCGGCAATGCTGCGACCACCGACGCTGAGCTCATCCACACCCAGACCGACCAGCACCGGCACCGCCAGCGGATCGGCCGCCAACTCACCGCAGACACCGACCCACTTGCCATGGGCATGGGCCGCTCGAACGGTGATATCGATCAGTTGCAGCACCGCCGGATGCAAGCCATCGGCCTGGGCGGAAAGCGTCGGATGACCCCGGTCGATGGCCAGGGTGTATTGCGTCAGGTCGTTGGTGCCGACACTGAAGAAATCGACCTCTTTGGCCAGCACCGGCGCCAACAACGCCGCCGACGGCACTTCGATCATGATCCCCAGTTGCAGGTCCGCCACCGGGATTTCCAGGCGCAGGCGTTCGGTCATGTCTCGTGCCTGACGCCACTCATCGACGCTGCCGACCATCGGGAACATGATCCGCAACGGACGGTTGTCGGCAGCGCGCAACAAGGCGCGCAACTGCGCTTCCATCACCTGCGGACGCTGCAGGGTCAGGCGAATGCCGCGCACGCCGAGAAACGGGTTTTCTTCCTTGGCAATCGGCCAATAAGGCAGCGGTTTGTCACCGCCGA
>NZ_RCOE01000238.1:0-22828 GCF_004321495.1 Pseudomonas sp. Sample_10 | reverse complement strand
TGCGCTGGAAGCCTTCCGGCAGTTTTTCGCGCACGGTCTGCTCGATCACGCGCGGACCGGCAAAGCCGATCAGGGCTTTCGGTTCGCCGACGATAACGTCGCCGAGCATCGCCAGACTGGCGGAAACACCACCGTAGACCGGATCGGTCAGTACCGAGATGAACGGAATGCCTTCTTCACGCAGACGCGCCAGCACCGCGGAGGTCTTGGCCATTTGCATCAGGGAAATCAGCGCTTCCTGCATCCGCGCACCACCGGAGGCGGAGAAGCAGATCATCGGGCAGCGTTTTTCCAGGGCGTAGTTGGCGGCGCGCACGAAGCGCTCACCGACGATGGCGCCCATCGAACCGCCCATGAAGGAGAATTCGAACGCCGACACCACGACCGGCATGCCCAGCAGCGTACCGCTCATGGACACCAGCGCATCTTTTTCGCCGGTCTGCTTTTGTGCAGCGGTCAGGCGATCCTTGTACTTCTTGCCGTCACGGAATTTCAGGCGGTCGACCGGCTCCAGGTCCGCACCGAGTTCGGTACGGCCTTCGACATCGAGGAAAATATCGATACGGGCGCGGGCGCCGATACGCATGTGGTGGTTGCACTTGGGGCAAACGTCCAGGGTCTTTTCCAGCTCCGGACGATACAGCACAGCCTCGCAAGACGGGCATTTGTGCCAAAGACCTTCAGGCACCGAGCTCTTCTTGACCTCGGAACGCATGATCGAAGGGATCAGTTTGTCTACTAACCAGTTGCTCATGCTTTCTTTCTCCAGTACCGGCGGCCCGAACGCTCTGGTTCGCAGCCCCGCGTATGCCCTTGAGCTAAATTCATATGTGTGGCGATGATCGTCGAGCGCACACGGTCAGCGCGAAACTTGACCTGCGTGCAACTGCGAAAACCCTCAGCCCTGCCTGCTTTTTGCAAGTGCAGTTAAAGACGGCGGCAGTGTGCCAGCCGTCACATCGCAAACCGGATCAAAAGATCGCAGCCTGGTTTCACTCGACAGCCCCTGCAACAGCCTTGATGAAGGCGTGAATCTTTGCATGATCCTTGATGCCCTTGCTCGCCTCTACCCCGCCGCTGACATCCACGGCGTAGGGCCGGACCCGCGCCACTGCCTCGGCGACGTTATCCGGGGTCAGTCCACCCGCCAGAATAATCGGCTTGCTCAAGGCTTGCGGTATCAATGACCAGTCGAAGGCTTCGCCGGTTCCCCCGGGGATGCCTTCGACATAGGCATCGAGCAAAATACCGCTGGCACTCGGGTAAGCGTCGCAAGCGGCCGCAATGTCATCACCGGCCTTGACCCGCAACGCCTTGATATAAGGACGCCGCCAGCCTTCGCACTGCGCTGCTGTTTCATCACCATGAAACTGCAACAGGTCCAACGGCACCGCATCGAGGATCTCAGCCAGTTCGGCGTGACTGGCATCGACGAACAATCCAACAGTCGTGACAAACGGTGGCAGTGCCTTGATGATCGAGCGCACCTGCTCCAGCGTCACAGCCCGCGGGCTTTTTGCGTAAAACACAAACCCTATGGCGTCGGCCCCGGCTTCGACCGCTGCCAACGCATCTTCTATGCGGGTAATCCCGCAAATCTTGCTGCGAACGGCTGACATGTCGTTAAAACCTCACGGCAAATCCGAGAAAGTCCCGGATGGTAACAAAAGCGTTCGAGGGCGTCAGCCGTCAAGTTCGGAGAACCCGGTAAGGAAATGCGGCCCGATGTAACGCTCGGGCAGTTCGAACTCATCGTGGTACTCGACTTGCACCAGATAAAGGCCAAACGGATGTGCCGTCACCCCGCCCGTTCGACGGATACGGCTCTCCAGTACTTCCTTCATCCACTCCACCGGGCGCTCACCAGCACCGATGGTCATCAGCACACCGGCGATGTTGCGCACCATGTGGTGCAGGAAGGCACTGGCGCGGATATCCAGCACGATCATCTTGCCGTGGCGCGTCACGCGCAGGTGATGCAGCTCCTTGATCGGCGACTTGGCCTGGCACTGACCGGCGCGGAAAGCGCTGAAATCATGGGTGCCCACCAGGTATTGCGCCGCCTCGGCCATACGCTCGACGTCCAGCGGACGGTGGTTCCAGGTGATCTCTTCGTTCAGGTGCGCCGGGCGGATCTGATCGTTGTAGATGACATAGCGATAACGGCGAGCGATGGCTTTGAACCGCGCATGGAAGTGCGCCGGCATGGCCTTGGCCCAGCTGACGCTGACATCGTGGGGCAAGTTGATGTTGGCGCCCATGACCCAGGCTTTCATCGAACGCTCGACCTGGGTATCAAAATGCACCACTTGCCCGCAGGCATGTACACCGGCATCGGTTCGCCCGGCGCACAGCAGCGAAACCGGTGAATCGGCGACTTTGGACAAGGCGTTTTCGAGGGTTTCCTGCACGGTGAGCACACCGGAAGCCTGGCGCTGCCAGCCGCGATAACGCGAACCTTTGTATTCAACGCCCAGTGCGATCCGGAAAAAGCCGTCGGCCGCCATTTCAGCAGCCGGGTTATCAATATTTGCCAAGGGGGAACAGCCTGCTGAAGTACGCAAAGGCAGGCATTATAAGGTGCTCGGCCGGGGATGCCAGTGGATATCCTGTGACTGTTCCGGCCTCATCGCGGGCGAGCCCGCTCCCACAGGGATTTATGTCAACCGCAAAACCTGTGGGAGTGGGCTCGCCCGCGATGAGGCCCTGAAAGACAACATCGAAACGACCGCCTGAAACAAAAACGGCAGCCTCGAGTGGGCTGCCGTTTCATTTGCAACGATTGACTCAAGCCAAACGCGAAAGCATTTCCTTGGCTTCGCTCTTCTGACCGTCATCACCTTCGGTCACCACCTCATTGAGGATGTCCCGGGCGCCGTCGTTGTCGCCCATGTCGATGTAGGCCTGGGCCAGATCGAGCTTGGTCGCGACCTCATCGGTACCGGACAGGAAATCGAAGTCCGGCTCGTCGTCCACTGTGGCCAGGGCATCGTCCACGGTGAAGGTTGGCTCACTGATGCTCTGTGACAGGCGATCCAGCTCGGCGTTGACGTCATCCAGCTCGGATTCGAATGCATCCGGAGTGGTTGGAGCGTCCATCTCATCGGCCAATGACAAGTCGAAATCGGCTGGCAGTTCCAGGTCATCCAGCGGAGCTTCGGCCACTGCGGGAGTGTCGACCGATGGCAGGTCCTTCACGTCTGCGTCCAGATCCAGCAGGAAATCGTCTTCCGCCAGCAGGGCCGGAGACGGCTCGCCACCGAGATCCATGTCCAGGTCGAAATCCGACAGGTCACCCAGGTTGTCCTTGATTTCCGTCTGCTGCTGCAGCACCGACTCGAAGCTCAGGTCGTCGTCCAGTGGGAAATCTTCAAGTTCGTCCAGGGTCGCGGCCGGCTCAGGCTCCACCACAGGTGCTGGCGGAGCGGCTACCGGGGTGATGTTGTCCAGATCATCGAGACTCAGATCGAAGGCGCTGTCGAGATCGTCACCAGCCGGCGCTGGGTCGGCTGGGGCCGCTACCGGCGCCACGTTTTCCAGATCGTCGAGGCTCAGATCGAAAGCGCTGTCGAAGTCATCGTCGGCCGGTGTCGGTTCTGGTGCTTGCGGCTCGTCCAGCAACAGGTCCTTGACGTATTGTGCGTCCAGTTCGGCAGCGGCCGCCGCCGCGGCGATACCGCCCGCCGCAACCAGCGCCATGGCCGGGAAACGGCTTTTCAGTTTTTCGACCTGGGCGAAGTTGTCGCCGTTGGCCACCAGTTGACGTTCCTGAACCACGAAGGCATCGCGGTCGCCCTGCAAACCGTAGACTTCCATCAGTTTGAGGCGCAGATCACTGCGCTGCGGCTCTTGCTTGACGCCCTCTTCCAGCAACGCGGCAGCCTGATTGAGACGACCGGCTGCGATGTGCGACTGGGCTTGACCCAACACGTCGTCGGAGCGCTCGGCCGCCGGCGAGACCAGTGGCGCGGCAATCGGTGGCGTTACCACGACCGGCGTAATCACCGGCGCCGGGGCTGGGGCTGGCGCGGGTGCCGGAGCAGTCGCAAGATTCACGCTTGGCGGTGGAACCTCCAGGCCTTCGAAGCTGCTTTCAGGCAAGTCGAGATCAGCAGAAAACTCCTGCTCTTCGGACAAGGCGCGAGCCATGCGCAGATGTTTCTCGGCTTCCTGTTGAGCTTTGCGGCGACGTGCCAGCAACAGCAGCAAGAGCAACACAACCACTGCCCCGCCACCCGCCAGGCCCAACAACCACGGATTGGTCAGCAGTTCGTTGAATTTCTGCTCGTCGGAGACAGCAGGCGCCGGCTCAACCGGTTGCTCGGTTGGCGCTGGAGCGGTTTCAGGCGCAGCCGCCGCAGGTGCTGGCGCCGCTTCGGCAGGTGTCGCCGCCGGGTCCGCCGCCAGTTCCGCTGTGATCGCAGGCGCTGTTGCCGCAGCCGGCGCACCCGCTGCGCCTTCGGCTTGCAACTTGGCCAGTTGATTGTTCTTCAGTTCGATCAGACGCTGCAGCTTGTCCAACTGGCTTTGCAGGTCGCTCATGCGGCTCTTCAGTTCGGCATTGTCACGACGCGTCGTATCAAGGCTTTCCTGGGTGACCGCGAGTTTGTTACTCAGGGCCTTGGCATCGCCTGCCGGCCCCTTGCCCGCAGCCTTGCCGGATTCAGCGGAAACCAGGCTCAGGTTGTCCCGGCCGGCTTGCGTGGACACGGCTTCGCCACGGCCACGATTAGTGGCATCAAGTTGCTGCTGCCCGGTTCCAGGCTTCGCTACATAGCGGCGGCCCTGGCGCCAGGCGGTGTTCTGCGCAGCGACTTCGGCCATGGCTTTGGGTTGCGCCAGGCTGGTGCTCTGCGCCTGATCCGGCAGACGCAACACTTGGCCGGTTTTAAGCCGGTTAATGTTGCCGTCAATAAAAGCGTCCGGGTTCAGCGCCTGGATGGCCAGCATGGTTTGTTGAATCGAACCGCCATTACGCGCCTTCGCAGCGATTTCCCACAGGGTATCGCGCGACGTGGTGGTGTATTCGGACGGTTTGGTCGCAGCGGTGACCGGCGTGGTGCCCGTCGGTGCAGGTTGCGCAGCCGCTTCAGCGGTCTGCGGCGAGAATTTGGAAGGATCGAGCAGCACGCTGTAATCGCGTAGCAGGCGACCGTTTGGCCACATCACCTGAACCAGGAATTTCACCATCGGTTCAGAGAGTGGTTTGCTGGAGGTCACACGCAGGATGCTTTTGCCGCTGGCGTTCAGCACAGGGGTAAACGTCAGGTCGTTAAGAAACGCCTGGCGATCGACACCGGCCTTGGCGAAATCTTCAGGTGAAGCCAGGCTCGGCACCACTTCGGCAGCGGTGAGTTCCTTGACGTCCAGCAATTCGATTTCCGCCACCAACGGCTGGTTCAGCGTCGATTTCAGGGTCAGCTCCCCGAGCCCGAGGGCATGCGCCATACCGGAGGACAGCGCCGAGGCGGCCGCTATTGCTAACACCAGTTTGCGAACTTGAACCATAGCTCATCCTTAGTTTGAACATTCCTCGGCCAGCGAGAAGGTGTTGATAGTCGCTGCCGTAAGGCATTGCGCGCGGCGACGAAGGGTCGTCGCGCGCGATTGTTTCGTGCATGCCCCGGAAAGCCCCGCAGGGTGGCTGACCTTCAGCATCCCGGCAAGCATGACGCCGACCCGGAATCATTCGAAAATTGTTGCCAAGTATCTTTTACAGCAGGTCTTTTATCAACAATTCGGCCAGCTGCACAGCATTGAGCGCGGCCCCTTTGCGTACGTTATCTGACGTCAGCCACAAATTAAGTTCCGACAGGTCGTCGATACCGTGGCGAACCCGACCAACGTAGACCACATCCTGCCCTACCGCATCGCCGACCGGTGTCGGGTAATCACCCGCCTCAACCAGTTCGATACCGGGTGCATCCTCCAGCGCGGCATTGACTTTCACCAGATCGATGGTGCTTGCAGACTGCAGGGTCACGCTAAAGCTATCGCCAAAAAACACCGGGGCTTGAATGCAAGTGACAGAAATTTTCAGCGAAGGCAGCGCCAGCACCTGTCGCAGTTCACGCACCAGGCGTTTTTCCAGCAGTGTATGGCCCTGCTCGTCCGGCTTGCCGACTTGCGCCAGCAAATTGAAAGCCATCTGCCGATCGAAGAATTTGGGTTCCAGTGGACGCACGTTGAGCAGTTCGGCGGTCTGTCGCGCCAGTTCGCTCACCGCTTCACGGCCTTGGGCAGACACTGCCAGGCTGGCGGTCAGGTTGATGCGCTGCAAGTCGAGCAAATCCAGCAGCGGCGCCAGCACCACCGCCAATGTGGTGGCCGACGGACTCGGGCTGCTGACCTGAAACGGTTTTTTCAGGCCAGCCAGCACTTGGGCATTGGCTTCCGGCACCACTTGCGGCGCCTGATCGGCGGGCAAGGCGCCGGACAGGTCGATGATCGAGCAACCGGCCGCCGCGGCACGGGAGGCGAAACTCAAGCTGGCCGCCGGACCTGCGGCGAAGAACACCAGCTGCACCTTGCCGAAGTCGAACTCATCGACCTCTCGCACCCGCACATTCTTGCCCCGGAACGGCACCGAACTGCCAGCGGACTCACTGCTGGCCAACAGGTGCAGGTCGCCGACCGGGAAATCGCGCTCTTCGAGTATCTGCACCAGCGTTTCGCCGACAGTACCGGTGGCGCCGATCACGGCAATATCAATGGACTGGCTCATGGTTCTACCTCTGGCGAAACGGCGGGAGCGGCACTTTACCGGGTGGTGGGTGTACAGGCAATTTCTGCCCACCACGATCGTTCCCACGCTCTGCGTGGGAACGATCGGACGCGGGGCGTGGGAATGATCGGTGGGGATAAAAAAACCCGCACCTCCTTCAAGGCGCGGGTTCTTTCATTGCAGCTATCGATCAACGCTCAAGCAGAATCCGCAACATGCGACGCAGCGGCTCGGCCGCGCCCCACAGCAGTTGGTCGCCAACGGTGAACGCGCCGACGAACTGCGAGCCCATGTTCAGCTTGCGCAGACGGCCAACCGGAATGTTCAGGGTGCCGGTGACCTTGTTCGGGCTCAGCTCCTGGATGCTCGCATCGCGGTTGTTCGGCACCAGCTTGACCCATGGGTTGTGCTGGCTGATCAGACCTTCGATATCAGCAATCGGCACGTCTTTGTTCAGCTTGATGGTCAGCGCCTGGCTGTGGCAACGCATGGCGCCGATGCGCACGCAGATGCCATCCACCGGGATCGGGCTCTTGAAGCGACCGAGGATCTTGTTGGTCTCGGCTTGGGCTTTCCACTCTTCGCGGCTTTGACCGTTTGGCAGTTCCTTGTCGATCCACGGGATCAGGCTGCCGGCCAACGGTACGCCGAAGTTTTCGGTCGGGTACGCGTCGCTGCGCATGGCTTCGGCCACTCGACGGTCGATGTCGAGGATCGCGCTGGCCGGATCGGCCAGTTGATCAGCGACAGCGGCGTGGGTTGCGCCCATCTGCTTGATCAGCTCACGCATGTTCTGTGCGCCGGCACCGGAAGCCGCCTGGTAAGTCATGGCGCTCATCCACTCGACCAGACCGGCTTCGAACAGGCCACCCAGGCCCATCAGCATCAGGCTGACGGTGCAGTTGCCGCCGATGTAGTTCTTGGTGCCCGCGTCCAGCTGCTGGTCGATGACCTTGCGGTTGACCGGGTCCAGTACGATGACCGCGTCATCCTGCATGCGCAGGCTGGAAGCGGCGTCGATCCAGTAACCCTGCCAGCCGGCTTCGCGCAGTTTCGGGAAGACTTCGCTGGTGTAGTCGCCACCCTGGCAGGTCAGAATCACGTCGAGGGTTTTCAGCTCTTCAATGCTGTAAGCGTCCTTGAGCGGAGCAATGTCCTTGCCCACGGACGGGCCTTGGCCACCGACATTGGAAGTGGTGAAAAACACCGGCTCAATAAGATCGAAATCCTGCTCTTCCAGCATCCGCTGCATGAGCACGGAACCGACCATACCGCGCCAACCGATCAGACCTACACGTTTCATCGCAACTACACCTTCTTGAAATGTGGGCCGCTGCTTTCGGGGGTGAAATGGGCAGCGGGCCCGAGAGATTACAGATTCCGCAGCGCGGCGACTACTGCGTCACCCATTTCCTGCGTCCCGACTTTAGTGCAACCGGCCGACCAGATGTCGCCCGTGCGCAAACCCTGATCCAGCACCAGGCTGACGGCTTGTTCGATGGCATCGGCCGCGGCCTGCTGGTTGAAGCTGTAACGCAGCATCATCGAAACCGACAAAATGGTCGCCAGCGGGTTGGCAATGCCTTTGCCCGCGATGTCCGGCGCCGAACCGTGGCACGGCTCGTACATGCCTTTGTTGTTGGTGTCCAGGGACGCCGAAGGCAGCATACCGATGGAACCGGTGAGCATCGACGCCTGGTCGGACAGAATGTCGCCGAACATGTTGTCGGTGACGATCACATCGAACTGCTTGGGCGCACGCACCAACTGCATGGCGGCGTTGTCGACGTACATGTGGCTCAGTTCGACTTCAGGGTAATCCTTGGCCACTTCCTCGACAATTTCACGCCACAGTTGGCTGGACGCCAATACGTTGGCCTTGTCCACCGAGCACAGCTTCTTGCCACGCACCATGGCCATGTCGAAGCCGACGCGGGCGATGCGGCGTATTTCGCTTTCACTGTACGGCAGGGTGTCGTAGGACTGACGCTCGCCGTTTTCCAGGGTGCGGGTGCCGCGTGGCGCGCCGAAGTAGATGCCGCCGGTCAGCTCGCGAACGATCAGGATGTCCAGGCCGGCAACGATTTCCGGCTTCAGGCTGGAGGCTTCGGCCAATTGCGGGTACAGGATCGCCGGGCGCAGGTTACCGAACAGACCCAATTGCGCACGGATTTTCAGCAGACCACGCTCAGGGCGGATGTCACGCTCGATGGTGTCCCATTTTGGGCCGCCAACGGCGCCCAGCAGCACGGCATCGGCTGCGCGGGCACGCTCCAGGGTTTCGTCGGCCAGCGGCACGCCGTGTTTGTCGATGGCCGCGCCACCGATCACGTCATGGCTCAGCTCGAAGCCCAGGTCGAACTTGTCGCTGGCCAATTCCAGCACTTTGACCGCTTCGGCCATGATTTCCGGGCCAATACCGTCGCCTGGGAGAATCAGAATCTGCTTGCTCATGCTTTCCTCATGTCTTCTGTCGGCGCGACATCAACCGGCGCGCCCGGAAAAATACTTGCGTTCGACGCTTATCGTTCAGCCATCAGCACCAGCACATCGGTGCTGAACGAACCATCGGCCTCAATCTGAAAATATTCGCGTACTTCGTTGCCCATCGATTGCTGCAATTCGCGGATCGCCGCGCGCATCACTTCAGGTGTACGCATGCGCTCGACCCAGCTGTTGTATTCCAGACGTAGCCGCTGACGACTAGTGCTGCGGGTATGCAACCCCGCCTCGCTGACCTGCCGCAACCACTCGCCAGCAGAATAATCGCGCACATGGCTGGTGTCGCGCAGCACTTCGACGCTTTGCAGGTAAGTGTCGAACAACGGGCTGCCCGGTGACAACACGTCGACGAACGCCGCCACGCCACCCGGTTTCAATACCCGGCGCACTTCGCGCAAGGCCAGGCCAAGATCGCTCCAGTGGTGCGCCGAATAACGGCTGAACACGAAGTCGAACTCGCCATCGGCAAACGGCAAGCGTTCGGCGGCGCCGTAAACCGTGATCACGTTGCTCAAGCCACGATCGACGGCAGCGGCAGCGACCACGTCGAGCATCTGCTGCGACAGGTCGTAGGCCACCACTTCTTTCACCAGCGAAGCGACGTGAAAACTGACGTGGCCGGCGCCGCAGCCCAGATCCAGCACCCGGGCATCGCCCTGCCCCACCAGCTCGGCCTGTAGCAGCGCAAATTCAGTGCCCTGAGCGTGGACGGCGCTGCTCAGGTAGGCGGCGGCCTGTTCACCGAATTGCTTCTGGACTACCTGACTGTGCTGGGCGGTGCTGGTCATGGGGACTTCCTTTTTCGGGGTCTAGTCTTGTAGTGCCTGGGCCGTCGTCATCGCGAGCAAGCTTTGCCCCTACAAGTCTGTGGCGCTCACAAAACCTGTAGGAGCTGAGCTTGCTCGCGATGAGGCCGGCCCTGGCTACATCGATTTCGGATCAAGCGTCGCGGAACAACCACGGCTGGCTCACACGGTGTTTGGCTTCAAACGCTGCAATCGCATCGCCGTCCTGCAAGGTCAGGCCGATATCGTCCAGGCCGTTGAGCAGGCAGTGTTTGCGGAACGCGTCGATTTCGAAACTCAACACCTTGCCATCCGGGCGGGTCACGGTCTGGGCTTGCAGATCGATCTGCAACTGATAACCCGGTTCGGCTTCGACCTGCTTGAACAGTTCATCGACTTCGGCATCGCTCAAGATGATCGGCAGCAAGCCGTTCTTGAAGCTGTTGTTGAAGAAGATGTCGGCGTAGCTTGGCGCGATGATGCTGCGGAAACCGTACTCTTCCAGCGCCCATGGCGCGTGTTCACGACTGGAGCCGCAACCGAAGTTCTCGCGGGCCAACAACACGCTGGCGCCTTGGTAACGCTCGGCATTGAGCACGAAGTCCTTGTTCAGCGGACGCTTGGAGTTGTCCTGATACGGTTGGCCCACATCCAGATAACGCCATTCATCGAACAGGTTCGGACCGAAACCGGTGCGTTTGATCGACTTCAGAAATTGCTTCGGAATGATCTGGTCGGTGTCGACGTTGGCACGATCCAGAGGCGCGACAAGTCCAGTGTGCTGGGTAAAAGCTTTCATGCTGCGCTCCTTAGATCAATTCACGGACGTCGACGAAACGACCGTTCACAGCGGCGGCGGCGGCCATGGCCGGGCTGACCAGGTGGGTACGGCCACCGGCGCCCTGACGGCCTTCGAAATTACGGTTGGACGTCGACGCGCAATGCTCGCCGGACTCCAAACGGTCCGGGTTCATCGCCAGGCACATCGAGCAACCCGGCTCGCGCCATTCGAAACCGGCGTCGAGGAAAATCTTGTCCAGGCCTTCCGATTCAGCCTGCGCCTTCACCAGACCCGAGCCCGGCACCACGATGGCCTGCTTGATGGTCGAAGCCACCTTGCGGCCCTTGGCGATCACGGCCGCAGCGCGCAAATCTTCGATGCGCGAGTTGGTGCAGGAGCCGATGAATACGCGGTCGAGCTGAATGTCGGTGATCGCCTGATTGGCGGTTAAACCCATGTACTTCAAGGCGCGTTCGATGGAACCACGCTTGACCAGGTCCATTTCCTTCGCAGGGTCCGGCACGTTCTGATCCACGGCCAGCACCATCTCGGGCGAAGTGCCCCAGCTGACTTGCGGCTTGATCCGGGTTGCATCGAGTTCGACGACGGTGTCGAACTTGGCATCGGCGTCAGACACCAGGTCTTTCCAGGCTTCGACGGCCAAGTCCCATTCCGCGCCTTTCGGAGCGAACGGACGGCCCTTGACGTAGGCCACGGTTTTTTCGTCGGCGGCCACCAGGCCTACACGAGCGCCGGCCTCGATGGACATGTTGCAAATGGTCATGCGGCCTTCGACGGACAGGTCGCGAATCGCGCTGCCGGCGAATTCGATGGCGTGACCGTTACCGCCCGCGGTGCCGATCTTGCCGATGACGGCAAGAACGATGTCCTTGGCGGTCACGCCGAACGGCAATTGCCCTTCGACACGCACCAGCATGTTTTTCATTTTCTTGGCGACCAGGCACTGAGTGGCAAGCACGTGCTCGACCTCAGACGTGCCGATACCGTGGGCCAGAGCGCCGAACGCGCCGTGGGTCGAGGTATGGGAGTCGCCGCAGACCACGGTCATGCCCGGCAAGGTTGCGCCCTGCTCAGGGCCGATGACGTGGACGATGCCTTGGCGGACGTCGTTCATCTTGAACTCGACGATGCCGTATTCATCGCAGTTGTCGTCGAGGGTCTGAACCTGCAAACGCGAGACCTGGTCGGCAATGGCTTCGATGCCGCCCTTGCGCTCCGGAGTGGTCGGTACGTTATGGTCCGGGGTCGCGATGTTGGCATCGATGCGCCATGGCTTGCGCCCGGCCAGACGCAGGCCTTCGAAGGCTTGCGGCGAGGTCACTTCGTGGATGATGTGACGATCGATGTAGATCAGCGCAGAGCCATCGTCGCGCTGCTTGACCAAATGCGAATCCCAGAGCTTGTCGTAGAGCGTTTTGCCGGCCATCAGACGTTTCCTCATCAGCTTGTTTCTATGCCCCGGGCTTTGAGACTTTCAATAACCCTTTGGCTTGTGAGGCTGATCCTATGGGGTTACATTAAATAACTCAAATTCATATTTTTTATGCTTTGGATAACCAACTGGAATGCGACCATGGACCTGGCCAACCTTAATGCCTTTATTGCCATTGCCGAGACAGGTAGCTTCTCCGGCGCGGGAGAACGGCTGCACCTGACGCAACCGGCGATCAGCAAGCGCATCGCCGGGCTCGAGCAACAACTGAAGGTGCGCCTGTTCGACCGGCTGGGCCGCGAGGTCGGGTTGACCGAGGCCGGTCGCGCCCTGCTGCCGCGGGCGTACCAGATATTGAATGTCCTCGATGATACGCGCCGCGCCCTGACCAATCTCACAGGCGAGGTGACCGGTCGTCTGACCCTCGCCACCAGTCACCACATCGGCCTGCACCGTTTGCCTCCCTTATTAAGGGAGTTCACCCGGCGCTATCCCGCAGTGGCATTGGATATTCAGTTTCTCGATTCCGAAGTGGCCTACGAAGAAATCCTCCATGGCCGTGCCGAACTGGCGGTCATTACCCTCGCGCCGGAGCCCCATGGGCTGGTCAAGGCCACGCCGGTGTGGGATGACCCGCTGGACTTCGTGGTCGCCCCGGAGCATTCGCTGCTCAACAATGGCGCAGTCAACCTGGCGGATATCGCCCGGCACCCGGCGGTTTTCCCCGGGGGAAACACCTTCACCCACCACATCGTCCAGCGTCTGTTCGAAGCCCAGGGCCTGACGCCGAACATCGCCATGAGCACCAACTACCTGGAAACCATCAAGATGATGGTGTCGATCGGCCTGGCCTGGAGCGTGCTGCCACGCACAATGCTCGACGATCAAGTTGCGCGGATACCTTTGCCGGGCATACAACTGTCTCGCCAGCTAGGCTATATCCTGCACACAGAACGGACGTTGTCGAATGCGGCACGGGCCTTCATGGCCTTGCTGGATGCTCAGATCGATCTGCCAGGGACTCACGGCTAACTTGTGCTACTCCTATAGAGCCGCGAAATCCCGTGCCCTATGTTCAATTCAGCCTAAGGCTTGCCAATGCCGAAATCTGTTGACCGTGTTCCGCCGATGCCGCGTATCCAGGCACTTGACCCCAAACGCTCCGAGCAGAGCTGGGAAAGTGCCCCGCAATTACTGGCAGCCCTGAACGGCGCGCGTTTGGGTGCCTGGTATTGGGACATCGAACGGGGACAGATCAGTTGGTCGCGGGGTACCCAGGCGCTGTTTGGCTTCGATCCCCGGCAACCGCTGCCGGAAGACCTCGAATACCTCGATTTGCTGCCGCCCGAAGACCGGGCGAAAACCGTGCGCGCCTTCCACGCGGTGATTGCCGGCGCACCGCTGGAACAGGCGATGCACCACCGCATTCGCTGGCCCGACGGCAGCCTGCATTGGCTGGAAATCAACGGCAGCCTGTTGCCGGACAAACACGGCCGGCCCCGGATGATCGGCGTGATCCGCGAGATCACCCACCAGCGCCAGCGCGAACAGGCGCTGAGCAGCTCGGAAAAACGTTTCGCCACACTGTTTCACCTGTGTCCGAACATGGTCCTGCTGACCCGCCAGGAAGACGGTTTGATCACCGAAGCCAATCAATATTTCGAAAGCCTGTTCGGCTGGCCGGTGCAAGATGCGATCGGCCGCACCACACTGGAACTGGGCCTGTGGGTGCACCCCGAACAACGGGCGGAGTTGGTCAAGGCCACCAAGGCCAAAGGCGAGTTGACCAGCATGGAGGTGCAATTTCGCGCCAGCAACGGGCAGATTCATGACGGCATCCTCAGCGCGCAAAAGGTCGAACTCGAAGGCCAGCCCTATTTGCTGAGCACGTTCCTCGACACCACCGACCGCAAAGCCGCCGAACACGCGCTGAAGGACAGCCAGGAACGCCTCGACCTGGCGCTGGACTCTGCGCAACTCGGTACCTGGGACTGGCACATTCCCAGCGGCATGCTTTACGGTTCGGCCCGCGCCGCACAGTTGCACGGCCTGGACGCCAAGCCCTTCCATGAATCCTTCGACGAGTTCTTCGAAGGCGTGCCGGGCGAAGAACGCGACACCATGCGTGACGCCTATCGCAGCCTGCGCGAAGGCCCGGCCGGCAACTATCAGCTGACCTATCGCGTGCAACTGCCGGATGGCAGCTCGCGTTACCTGGAAAGCCGCGCCCGCCTCTACCGCGATGAAAACGGCCTGCCACTGCGCATGGCCGGCACCCTGCTCGACATCACCGATCAGGTCGAACGCGAACAACGACTGGTGGCCTCCGAGGAGAAATTCGCCACGCTGTTCCAGGTCAGTCCGGACCCGATCTGCGTGACCCGCCAGGACACCGGACAATTCATCGAGATCAACTCCAGCTTCACCCAGACCTTCGGCTGGACCACCGCCGATGTGATCGGACGCAGCGCCGATGAAATAGGCCTGTGGGACGCCTCGGCAAAAAGTTTGCAGCGGATCGAACAGGTGATTCGCGAACAAGGCCTGAGTAACGTAGCGATTGTCGTCCAGCACAAAAACGGACAAACCCTGACCTGTGTAATTTCCAGCCGGCAGATCAGCGTCGGTGACCAGCCGTGCATCGTTACCACCCTGCGCGACATCACCCAGCAACAGCGCTCGGAGGCGGCGCTCAAGGCCAGCGAAGAGAAATTCGCCAAGGCGTTTCACTCCAGCCCCGATGCCATCACCATCACCGAGCGCGACACCGGGCGCTACCTGGAGGTCAACGACGGTTTCTGCCGCCTGACCGGTTACCGCGCCGACGAGGTCATTGGCCGCACGGTGTATCAGGTGGGAATCTGGGCCGAAGAGAAACAACGTTCGGCGTTGTTGGCCGAGTTGCAGATCAAGGGCCGGGTGCATCACCAGGAGATGCTCGGACGCAACAAGCGCGGCGAGTTGCTCACCGTCGAGGTTTCGGTGGAACCGATCACTCTCAACGAAACCGCGTGCCTGCTGCTGACCGCACGGGACGTCAGCTTGCTGAAAAACGCCGAGGCGCAAATCCGTCACCTGGCCTACCACGACCCGCTGACCAACCTGCCCAATCGCGCCTTGCTGATGGATCGGCTCAGCCAGCAGATTGCCCTGCTCAAACGCCACAATTTGCGTGGCGCGCTGATGTTCCTCGACCTCGACCACTTCAAGCACATCAACGATTCCCTCGGCCATCCGGTGGGCGATACCGTACTGAAGATCATCACCGCACGCCTGGAAGCCAGCGTGCGCATGGAAGACACCGTCGCGCGGCTGGGCGGCGATGAATTCGTGGTGTTGCTCAGCGGTCTTGAAGGCTCGCGCAACGACGTCAGCGCCCAGGTGCGGCAACTGGCCGACACCTTGCGCGAATTGCTGTCGGAACCGATGTTCCTCGACGGCCAGCGCCTGCAAGTGACGCCGAGCATCGGCATAGCGCTGATTCCCGACCACGGCTCCACGCCCACCGACCTGCTCAAACGCGCCGACATCGCCCTTTACCGCGCCAAGGATTCGGGGCGCAACACCGCGCAGATGTATCACAACACCATGCAGAAGGCCGCGAGCGAGCGCCTGCGCATGGAAACCGACCTGCGCCTGGCGCTGTCCCGCGGTGAATTTCGCGTGCATTACCAGCCGCAACTCGATGCCCGCGACAACCGCATCGTCGGCGCTGAAGCACTGGTGCGCTGGAACCATCCGGAGCTTGGTGCGCAATCGCCCGCAGAGTTCATCAAAGTTCTGGAGGACAGCGGTTTGATCCTCGAGGTCGGCACCTGGATTCTCGATGAAGCATGCCAGGCTTGCCGGCTGATGATTGCCAACGGTCTGGTGGACCCGCTCGATTTCAGTCTGTGCGTGAACATCAGCCCACGGCAGTTCCGCCAGGCCGACTTCGTTGAGCGCGTCGAAGAAAGCCTCACCCGCTACGGCCTGCCTTGCTCGCTTTTGAAACTGGAAATCACCGAAGGCATCGTCATCCAGAACCTGGAAGACACCATCAGCAAAATGCGTCGCCTGAAAAAACTCGGCGTCAGTTTCGCCATGGACGACTTCGGCACCGGTTATTCATCTCTGACCTATCTCAAGCGCCTGCCGGTCGACACCCTGAAAATCGACCAGTCGTTCATCCGCGACGCCACCACCGACCCCAACGACGCCGAGATCATCCGCGCCATCGTCGCCATGGCCCGCAGCCTGGAATTGAAGGTGATCGCCGAAGGCGTGGAAACCGCTGAGCAATTGGCGTTTCTGCAGGGATTGGGCTGCCACTTTTATCAGGGGTATTTGCATAGCCAGCCGTTGCCGGTTGAAGAGTTTCAAAAACTGCTCAGGTAACACCTCTTTCTCGTAGGAGCATGGCTTGCCCGCGATGGCGATTTCATGGGTGTCATCGCGGGCAAGCCATGCTCCTACAGTGCTCTGCACGCTTTCATACCTCTGTATGAATGGTTAAAACCAATACATCACCCCACTGAACCTGTGTAGGAGAGACGCCGCACCGGTGTGCGCCGTACATTGATCCCACGCATTCGGTCCGCGGACAAACGTCCTGCACCGCTAGTCAAATGATCGCGACAACCGATCATTTTCCCGAAGCAACACCCCGGCGTCTCTTCCCGATCACACGGCCGGGTTTTCTGCGCCCGCATACTCGTTATGCGGGCGCTTTTTTTTGACATAAAGGTGATCCATGGGTGAATACCGCAAATTATGGTGGTCGCTGATTGGCGTCCTCGGCGTGACCTTCTGCCTGCTCGGCTGGTTCGGCCACGAGATTTACCGGCAGGCGCCACCGATCCCGGAAACTGTACAAAGCGTCGAGGGCAAAACCCTGTTTCGTGCCAGCGACATCCTCGACGGCCAGACGGCCTGGCAGGGCATCGGTGGCATGCAGCTGGGCTCGATCTGGGGCCATGGTGCCTATCAGGCGCCGGACTGGACCGCCGACTGGCTGCACCGCGAACTGCTCACCTGGCTCGACCTGGCGGCGCAGCAGAATTATGGCAAGCCTTACCAGCAAATCGATGATGATCAGCAGGCCCTGCTGCGTCATCAACTCAAACGCGAATACCGCGGCAATCGACTGGTTGACGGCACACTGGTGCTCAGCGATCGCCGCATCCAGGCCATCGCGCACACCGCCGAGTATTACCATGCCCTTTTCGGCAATGACCCGGCGCTGCATCACAGCCGCGAAAGCTTTGCCATGAAAGAAAACACCCTGCCCGATAGCGCCCGGCGCCAGCAGCTCACGCGCTTTTTCTTCTGGACGGCCTGGGCTGCCGCCACCGAGCGCGAAGGCCAAAGCGCGACATTCACCAACAACTGGCCCCACGAGCCGCTGATCGACAACCACCCGACCGCCGAAAACATGGTCTGGTCCATCGTCAGCATCGTCGTACTGCTGGCGGGTATCGGTTTTCTGGTCTGGGGCTGGGCGTTTTTGCGCAACCACGACGAAGGCCAACCCAAGGTCCCGGCCCAGGACCCGCTGAGCCTGATCAGACTCACGCCTTCGCAAAAAGCCCTGGGCAAATACCTGTTGCTGGTCGGCGCGCTGTTCGGTTTTCAGGTGCTGATGGGGGGCGCGACCGCGCACTACACAGTCGAAGGCCAGGATTTCTACGGACTGCCGCTGTCGAAATGGTTTCCATACTCACTGACCCGAACCTGGCATTTGCAAAGTGCTATGTTCTGGATCGCCACTGGCTTCCTCGCGGCGGGGCTGTTTCTGGCGCCGTTCATCAATGGCGGCAAAGACCCTAAATGGCAGAAGCTCGGAGTGGATGTGCTGTTTTGGGCGCTGGTAATGGTGGTCGTGGGTTCCTATGCCGGCAACTTCCTCGCCATCGCCCAATTGATGCCGGCGCAATGGAGCTTCTGGCTGGGGCACCAGGGTTACGAATACGTTGATCTGGGCCGTCTGTGGCAAATCGCCAAGTTCGCCGGGATCGTGTTCTGGCTGGTGCTGATGTTGCGCGCAATGGTGCCCGCCTTGCGTCAGCCGGGCGATAAAAACCTGTTGGCTCTGCTGGCCGCGTCGGTGGTGGCGATCGGTCTGTTCTATGGCGCTGGCCTGTTCTATGGTGAGCGCACCCATCTGTCGGTCATGGAGTACTGGCGCTGGTGGGTCGTGCACCTGTGGGTCGAAGGCTTCTTCGAAGTGTTCGCCACCACCGCCCTGGCCTTCATTTTCACCAGCATGGGACTGGTCTCGAAACGCCTGGCCACCAGCGCCACTCTCGGCTCGGCCTCGCTGTTCATGCTCGGCGGTGTACCCGGGACTTTCCACCACATCTACTTCGCCGGGACCACTACGCCGGTGATGGCGGTCGGCGCAACCTTCAGCGCCCTGGAAGTGGTGCCGCTGATTCTGCTCGGCCATGAAGCCTGGGAAAACTGGCG
This sequence comes from Pseudomonas sp. Sample_10, assembly GCF_004321495.1. Lineage (NCBI taxonomy): Bacteria > Pseudomonadati > Pseudomonadota > Gammaproteobacteria > Pseudomonadales > Pseudomonadaceae > Pseudomonas > Pseudomonas sp. Sample_10. The sequence continues at coordinate 4,136 of NZ_RCOE01000238.1, read as the reverse complement.
CCTGAAAGAGCGTGCACCGTGGATGGCCCGGTTGCGCTGGCCGTTGCAGTTTTTCATCGCCACCGCGTTCTGGAACATGCTCGGTGCCGGGGTGTTCGGCTTCCTGATCAACCCGCCGATTGCGCTGTATTACATTCAGGGCCTGAACACCACGCCGCTGCATGCCCATGCGGCGTTGTTCGGGGTTTATGGCTCGTTGGCACTGGGCTTCAGCCTGCTGATCCTGCGCTATCTGCGACCTAACCTGCAGTTTAATGACCGACTGATGAGCACTGGCTTCTGGTGGCTTAACGGCGGGCTAATGCTGATGATCGTTACCAGCCTGTTGCCGATTGGCATCCTGCAGTTCTACGCCAGCGCCAGCCAAGGGCTGTGGTACGCCCGAAGCGAAGCGTTCATGCAGCAAGACCTGCTGCAAACCCTGCGTTGGGTGCGTACGTTCGGCGATGTGGTCTTTCTGGTCGGCGCGTTTGCGCTGATCTGGCAGATCGCTGGCGGCTTGCTGTTTTCGTCGCGCCATCCCCGTGGAATCGAAGCAGCGGCAGTCAAGGGCCAACGTTAAATTGCAGGCAGTAAAAAGGGCGCCGTTGGCGCCCTTTCCTGTTGCTCTGGATTAGTGTTGCAGAGCCGGTTTTTGCGTCCCGTTGATCGGGATACGCTTGGCTTTCGCCTCTTCTGGCACTACCCGCAGCAAGTCGATGCTCAAAAGACCGTTGCTCAGGCCGGCGGATTTGATCTCGATGTGGTCCGCCAGACGGAACGACAACTTGAAGGCCCGCTGGGCGATGCCTTGGTGCAGGAAGGTCACGCCTTCGTTGCCGTCACGTTTGCCGCCACTGATGGTCAGCACACCCTTCTCGACTTGCAACTCCAGGTCTTCTTCCTGGAAACCCGCCGCGGCCACGACGATGCGGTATTGGTTGTCGCCGTGTTTTTCCACATTGTAGGGTGGATAGCTGCTGCCTGGCTCGTTACGCAGGGCGGTTTCAAACAGGTCGTTGAAACGGTCGAAGCCAACCGAGGAACGGAACAGAGGCGCCAGGGAAAATGCAGTAGTCATGATTCAAATCTCCTGAAAACAATCAGCAAGGTTTTGTGTCTCCGCGACCCGAATTCGGCATCGCGTAACCCATACATAGGGACCACTGATTGCTTTTCAAGAGCGCATTTTCTGCTTTTTTAATAAAGAGCTTCAGGCCGCTTCGGCCACCGGCAGACCCAGCAAACGCGATACGTTATCCAGCTCGGTCTCACGCCGCAGCACCGTGAACAGCTCGACAGCCTCGGGATAATTGCGCGTCAACATCGCCAGCCATTGCTTCAAGCGGCCCGGGGATTGCCGCGCAGTCATCTGCGCCTTGGCTTGCAACCAGAAATCCTGGATCAACGGCAACAGCTCGGTCCAGGTCATTTCCACGACCTCTTCACCCGCTCGTGCGGCGGCGATTTGCCTGGCCAGATCGGGACGCGAAACCAGACCCCGACCGAGCATGATGTCTTCCACACCGCTGATTTCGCGGCAACGGCGCCAGTCGTCGACGCTCCAGATATCACCGTTGGCGAACACCGGCACCTTGACCACGTCCTGCACCCGCGGAATCCATTCCCAGTGCGCTGGCGGCTTGTAGCCATCCACTTTGGTCCGGGCATGCACCACGATGTGTTCCGCCCCGCCTTCGGCCAGCGCCGTGGCGCAAACCAGCGAGCCGTCCGGGCTGTCGAAACCCAGGCGCATTTTCGCGGTAACAGGAATGTGCGCCGGAACGGCACGACGGACATGCTCGACGATCCGGTTAAGCAGCTCGGGCTCTTTGAGCAGCACCGCACCGCCACGGGATTTGTTCACGGTCTTGGCCGGGCAACCAAAGTTCAGGTCGATCACCTCGGAACCCAGCTCACAGGCCAGTGCGGCGTTTTCCGCCAGGCATACAGGGTCGGAACCGAGCAGTTGCACACGCAGCGGTACACCGGAGGCCGTGCGGGCGCCGTTGAGCAGCTCTGGGCCGAATTTGTGGAAATAGGCCGGCGTGAGCAACTGATCGTTGACCCGAATGAACTCGGTCACACACCAATCGATGCCACCCACTCGGGTCAGCACGTCGCGCAGGATGTCGTCGACCAACCCCTCCATGGGCGCCAAAGCAATTTGCATGAAAAAACACACTCAACGAAAAAACGTGCGGCAGTTTACTGGATTATCGAGCGAAAGACTTGCCACACAGTCTTGTCAAATCAGGACCTGTAAGGCCGGGCCATAGCCTTCGATGAACTCGGCCGGCATGCGCTTGGGCTTGCCGCTGGACAGCTCAATGCAGACGAAGGTGGTTTGCGCCCGCAACAAGGTCGAATTGTCACTTGGACGCTTGAGCTGGAAATGCCGGGTCATTTTGAGGCGCTGATCCCAATCGACGATCCAGGTCGCCAATTGCAACTCATCACCTTCATAGGCGGCAGCCAGGTAATCAATTTCGTGCCGAACCACTGCCATGGCCCGGTCCAGGCGACGGTATTCGACCAGATCCAGGCCAAGGCGCTGGGAATGGCGCCAGGCACAGCGTTCGAGCCAGGTCACGTACACCGCATTATTGGCGTGGCCCAAACCGTCAATGTCCTCGGCGCCCACTTGCAAATCAATGATGAACGGCGTTGCCCGATCCCAGCCCATGCCCCACTCCCGGTCAGATTATTTCGACCGGGGCAGTGTAACGGAAGCTCAGGCCGATTGGCGCGATTGCAGGCTGCGACCGGCCAGCAGTGATAACACGCCATCAATCACCCGAGGGTCGGCCAGCACTCGCTGATGACCGCCCTCCGGCAAGCGCAGCAAGCGACTGTCGAACCAGGCTTCGTGGATCAGCTGCGACTCCCTGACCGAGACAAAGTCGTCGTCTTCGGCGTGAACGATCAGGCCAGGCATGTCGAGTTGATAGTGGGCGACATCCAGCATCGCAGCGCGCATCCCGACATCTTTCTCGACTTGGCGAATAAACGCCGAACGGGCTTTGGGCGGCAGGCCCACATACCGGGCAAATCCGCGCAACACGCCAAGAATGCGAGCCGGAGCGCCAATGGTGACCAGCGTTTCGGTGCGCAAGCCCAGTTGCACCGCAAGCATGGCACTGGCGCCGCCCATTGAATGCCCGATGACGGCCTGCAACGGCGGCAGCTCGGCGGCCGCTTCCAGCATGGCGCGGGCGAACAACACGACGTTCGCTTCACTGCCGGGTGAGCGACCGTGGGCCGGACCATCCAGGGCGACCACCGAGTAACCGGCGTCGACCAGCGCAGTAATCAAACTGGCGAACTGTGTCGGCCGCCCTTCCCAGCCGTGCATCAGCAATACCGCTGGGCCTTGCCCCCAACGCAACGCCGACAGGCCAAACCGCAAGGTAATCCGCTCGGACCTCGCCAGCAGCGGAAGCTCCCAATCACGGGGCGGCAAATCCCTTGGCGTCATGAACGCCAGTCGCATCTTGCTTGCCACCAGTTTCGGTGCAAACCAACCCAAGGTGCCATTCACGCCACGAACCCACTTCAACGTGCTCATCGCATTCTCCCCAGGCCGCAGCCTTCAGGTCACAGCACCGCTGATTTGGCGGCGCGAAGTAAACGATCGGACAACTCTCCCGGCCCCAGCGCCCGCGCCAGAGCCAGACCTCCCACCATCAACGCCATATCAGCCAAGGCCTTGTCGGTGTCTTCCGGGCTGGCCGCCAACTGCGCGACCATCATTTCCACGTGTTCATTCAGGGCGATTCGAAATGCTTCCGGCAGTCGCCCCAGCTCACCGACGGACGCCGGGATCGGGCACGCCGATTCCGACGAGTCCCGGTGTTTGCGCGACAGATAAAACGCCGCCACCAACGCGCGACGCTCTTCACCGGTCAATTCGGCATCCATATCGGCAATCAGGCCTCGGCGATGACCGAGCAACTGCTTGAACGCCTCCAGCATCATTGCGTCCTTGCTTTCGAAGTGCGCATAGAAGCCGCCAACCGTCAGACCGGCCGCCCCCATCACTTCACCCACGCTCGGTTCGGCCGGGCCACGCTGAATCAGCGCTGCACTGGCGGCCTTGAGAATGCGTTCGCGGGTTTGAGCTTTTTTATCGTTCATCGTTGCCTCCGAATATTACG
>NZ_RCOE01000075.1:0-681 GCF_004321495.1 Pseudomonas sp. Sample_10 | reverse complement strand
TGTATTCCTTGATGGTGTCGACGGCTTTTTCGTAATCGTCCTGGGTGAAACTGGAGCGGAACACAGGGTCGGCGGCTTGCTGCTTGCTGAAATCCAGGCCACGGCGCGGGGTGATCGGCTGACGGAGTTTTTCCAGCAGCTCTTCCAGACGGGCGCGGCCTTGCTCGAAAGCGTCTTCCTGCGCCGGGTCAGCCAGGACGATGGCGTGCATCTTGCCCGCGAGGTTGTCGAACACAACCACCGCATCGGACACCATCAGCAGGATGTCCGGTACGCCCAGTGGGTCCGGGTTCGGGCACTTGCCCAGACGCTTCTCCACATAACGCACGCAGTCGTAACCGAAGTAACCCACCAGACCACCATTGAAACGCGGCAGGCCGGCAATGCTCGGCACGTTGTAGCGCGCCTTGAAGGTTTCGACGAAGGCCAACGGGTCTTCAACGTCGTGGCTTTCGGTCTCGATGCCATCGACGGTGACGCTGACGTGATGATCGTGAACCCGCATCACGGTGCGGCATGGCAAACCGATGATCGAGTAACGGCCCCACTTCTCACCGCCCTGCACCGACTCCAGCAGGTAGGAATTGGGCTCGTCGGCCAGTTTCAGGTAGATCGACAGCGGCGTATCGAAGTCGGCCAGGGTTTCGCAGGCAAGCGGGATGCGGTTGTAGCCGGCAGCGG
>NZ_RCOE01000217.1:0-3232 GCF_004321495.1 Pseudomonas sp. Sample_10 | reverse complement strand
CCTGAGCCAGCTCGGCGCCTTTCTGATAGAAGGTCTGGGTTTCGAAGAAGCGGAACCCGTAGGTCAGCAGCTTCTGGGTCTCGGCGGCGCGAGCCACTTCGCTGTTGGTGCCGAACACCACGGCGATCAGACGCATGCCATCACGCACGGCCGAGGACACCATGCAGTAGCCTGCTTCGTCGGTGTGGCCGGTTTTCAGACCGTCGACCGTCTTGTCGCGCCACAGCAGCAGGTTACGGTTCGGCTGTTTGATGCCGTTCCAGAAGAACTCTTTCTGCGAGTAGATCGCGTAGTGAGCCGGGTCTTCGTGGATGATTGCGCGAGCCAGCACGGCCATGTCGTGAGCCGACGAGTAGTGCTCAGGGTTCGGCAGACCGGTCGGGTTCATGAAGTGGCTGTTGGTCATGCCCAGGTCGCCAACGGTTTTGTTCATCATGTCGGCGAACGCGTCTTCGCTGCCGGCGATGTGCTCGGCGAGCGCAACACTGGCGTCGTTGCCCGACTGAATGATGATGCCGTGCAGCAGGTCGCTGACAGTGACTTGCGAGCCGACCTTGATGAACATCCGCGAACCACCGGTACGCCAGGCGTTTTCGCTGACGGTGACCGGATCGTTTTCACCGATCTGGCCACGACGGATTTCCAGCGTCGCGATGTACGCGGTCATCAGCTTGGTCAGGCTGGCTGGCGGCAGACGCTGGTCACCATTGTTTTCGACCAGCACGTTGCCGCTGCTGGCGTCCATGAGCACGTAGGCCTTGGCGGCCAGTTGCGGTGGGGACGGCATCATCTCGACCGCGAAAGCGGCTGGCGAGAGGAGCAGCGGGACTAGAAGGCACAGGCGTTTGGCAAAGGTGGTGATGTTCATCCGTCTCTCGAAATCGCTAATGGAAACTGCCCGAAGGCAAAACTAATCAAATAACCTTCTAACGGGTTATCGCGTGTTCAGTTGCTCACTCCAGCCACCCTTTGCCGGGCTTTTGTTCTTCGACGAGCCAACAACCTGGTTCACCCCCCAAAACCGCAGATGAACCGTCAATCAAGTTCTACGTGTTACTCAGTGGCTTACTCGGTCACGACGCTAGGCGAACCGAGGTTGGCCAGGCGCACGCTGTTCTGCACTTGCTGGATTTCACCCGGTGAACCGATTGGCCCCAGGCGCACCCGATGCAGGGTCTGCTGATTGCGCACGATCGAGCTGATGAACACCGGAGCGCTCACCATCCCGCTGAGCTTCGACCTCAGCAGCTCGGCAGCGTCCGGGTTGGCGAAGGCGCCCACCTGCAGATACTGGCCAGACGCTGGTGCAGAAGCGTTTTTTTTTGCATCGATTTGTACTGGAACGACCGCGGCGGCGTGTTGCTGCGGCGGCGGAGTCCATTGTTCGACTGTACCGGCCGAAGCCGTGATGACCGGCGCGCTATTCTGCGCGACTTGCGGCTCGTTGAGCATTAAAGGCGCCGGACGGCCCTTGGCGGCCCACCATTGCTGCGGATCGATGCCTTCGACCTTGACCCGCGCGGTGCCGGTTTCGGCATAGCCGAGCTTCTTCGCCGCTGCGTAGGACAAGTCGATGATGCGATCGGAGTAGAACGGCCCACGGTCGTTGACGCGCAGGATCACGGTCTTGTTGTTGTCCAGGTTGGTCACCCGAACGTAACTTGGCAATGGCAAGGTCTTGTGTGCAGCACTCATGCCGTACAGGTCATACACTTCGCCGTTGGCGGTGTTCTGACCGTGGAACTTGGTGCCGTACCAGGACGCCGTACCGGACTGTACGTAGGTCTTGGATTCTTGAATCGGGAAATAGGTTTTGCCCAGCACCGTGTAAGGGTTGGCCTTGTATGGACCGGTGTGCAGGGTCGGCGTGGCATCCGGGATGCGCGAAACGTCGACATCCCACCACGGTGCGCCATCCTTGTGTGCCCGGTTGATGTCCAGCCCCGGCGTCGAGCGCACGGTCGTGGGAGACTTCTGGGCCGGCGGGCGGCTGGTCGAACAACTGGCGACCAGCACTGCCAACGCGGCAAGTGCCATCAGCTTCAGGGGTTTATTCATAGGCAATGCCCGCATTACTTGACGCCCCGTGCTTGGACCAGCTGTTCAGACAGTTGATGTACGGCCATGGCGTACATCACGCTGCGGTTATATCGCGTGATCGCGTAAAAATTCTTCAGGCCCATCCAGTATTCAGGCCCCTTGTCGCCTTCCAGCCGGAAAGCGGTAACCGGCATATCATCGCGCAGCGCATCATGACTTGACCAGCCCAAGGCCCGCAACTCTCCAACGGTTTTAGTCGGCTCGATGCCGGTGGTCAAACCTGCATCGACCTGTTCGCCCCGCACATCGGCGCGGCTGACCACCGGTTCGCCGGCGACCCAGCCATGGCGCTTGAAGTAGCTGGCGACGCTGCCGATGGCATCGTCCGGGTTGTTCCAGATATTGATGTGGCCGTCACCGTCGAAGTCCACCGCATAGGCGCGAAAGCTGCTGGGCATGAACTGCGGCAGCCCCATGGCCCCGGCGTAGGAGCCTTTGAGGGTCAACGGGTCGACCTGCTCTTCACGCGCCAGCAGCAGGAACTCACGCAATTCCTTGCGGAAAAATTCGGCACGGGGAGGATAGTCGAAACCCAGGGTCGACAACGCATCGATTACCCGGAAATTGCCGGTATTGCGACCGAAAAAGGTTTCGACGCCGATGATCGAGACGATCACCTGAGCCGGCACGCCGTATTCCTGTTCAGCCCGGGCCAGCACCGCTTCGTGCTGGCGCCAGAAATCCACGCCACGGGCGATACGCGCGTCGGTGATGAACATCGGGCGATATTCGTTCCACTGCTTGACCCGCTCGGCGGGTTTCGAAATAGCGTCCAGGATCGACTGTTTGCGCTCGGCTTCGCGAAACACGCCCATCAACTGTTCACCGGCGAAACCGTAGTCGCGGGTCATTTCACCGACGAATTCGGCCACTTGCGGTGTGCCTTCGTAATCGCCGGCCAACGCTTCCTGCGCAGTGCCAAGGATGCTTACCAGGCCGACCCACGGCGCGTATCGAGTCGCCCAGCCACGCATTACTTGCATTGAACTCTTCACCTTATTCAAACCTGTGCGATCCACTTACGATGGGTATGGATCGACATCAAAACCCCAAACGCTGACAGCAGCGTCACCAGCGAAGTTCCTCCGTAGCTAATGAACGGCAACGGCACCCCCACGACCGGCAACAGGCC
>NZ_RCOE01000071.1:0-3237 GCF_004321495.1 Pseudomonas sp. Sample_10 | reverse complement strand
CAGTGAATTTACCTGCGCTGAACCGTTTTAGTGACGGGTATCTGACGGGGTCTCGACACCCGCGCCGGCGAACAATTGAGCGACATCGGCGGCGTCGAACAGGTATTGCTGGTTGCAGAACTGACAGTCGATTTCGATCTTTCCACCGTGTTCAACCACCAGATTCTGCGCGTCTTCCATACCCAGGCTGACCAGTGCGTTGGCTGAACGTTCGCGCGAGCAGCTGCAACGGAAGCGCAGTTTTTGCACGTCGAACAAACGCACTTGCTCTTCGTGGTAGAGACGATGCAGGACGGTTTCGTTGTCCAGGCCCAACAGCTCATCGGCAGTCAACGTCCCGCTCAACGCGGTGAGGTGCTGCCAGCTGGCGGCGCGTTCTTCTTCGTCTTTCAGGCGATCGGCAGGCAGTTGCTGCAGCAACAGGCCACGGGCGCGACGGCCATCGGCGCAAAGCTTGATGCGTGTGCCGATCTGTTGGGACATCACGAAGTAGTTGGTGAAGCAGTCAGACAGCGTTTCACCGTCCAGATCGACCACGCCCTGGTAGCGCTGGCCTTGTGTCGGGTCGATGGTCAGTGTCAGCGAGCCGTCGGGCATCAGATCGGCCAGGGTGGCGTCGGGCGCAATCCGCTCGGCCTCGTAACGGGCCAGGCCTCGGATGTCGCGCTCGCTGGAGCATTCGATCATCAGCAACGGGATCGGGCCTTCGGAGCGGGCCTGAAGGATCAGCAAGCCATCAAACTTCAAGGTGCCGACCAGCAACGCCGCCGCCGCCATCAGTTCGCCGAGCAGTTGCGCAACCGGCTCCGGATAGGCGTGTTTGGCCAGGACTTCAGCGTAGCTGAGCTCCAGCGAAACCATCTCGCCACGGGTGTCGCTGTCATCGAAGATGAAGCGTTGAGTGAAGTCGTTATCCGGTAGGTCGGTCATAAGTCTGGGTATCTGAAGTGGAGACAAAAGTGATTACAGAATTCGAGGTTACGCCTTGGCCACAGCCCCTGGCTGTCTGGTTATGGCTTACAGGCCGGCGACTGCGCGCGTTTTACGACGAACGGCACATACACGGCAGGCGAATTACCTCATATGGCTACGCGCAGGTGCAATTACAAGTCTTGGCCGGGTTGGTGCGATCGGCGGCGAGGTCAATCATTCGTTGCTGCTGCCCCGAAACTTGAACAGATCCCGGCGCTGCTTCTTGCTCGGCTTGCCATCGGTGCTCACGCCCAGGGCGCCCGCCTTGCGCTCGGCGGCGGCGTTTTCTCGCTTGGCGATACTGGCGTCAGTTTCCGCGTACAGCATCTGCGCTTCCGGCGCGCCTCGGCGCACGATCGACAGCGCCTTGACCACCACCGTGCGTTCCTCGAAACCGGTGCGGATCACAAATTCGTCGCCAATACGTGGCTCCTTGCCAGGCTTGCAACGCTCACCGCGGCAATGCACCTTGCCACTTTCAATCGCTGCCTTGGCCAAGGCGCGAGTTTTGTAAAACCGTGCAGCCCACAACCATTTATCGAGGCGGACTTTGTCGTCCTCTTCGTTTTTTTGTGCCATGGGATTTCCTCGTTCTGAAATATTGGTGAACTGTACTACCGTTCTGTCGTACCAAGAATTACTCCGGCCCGGACTACAATGCTGACATTCCATAACCTCCTTGCGGGGCTGGCAATCCGGGCCGTAGATATCTGTCGCCTTTTAACCATTATTCTGCGTGAATACCGCGGATTCGGCCGCCTGCGGCCACCGTGGTTTCTACCGGTTGAGCCATTTTGAAGACATTTGACCATTTGACCGTTGTCGGTCTGCGCGAGTGGGTGGCGCTCCCGGATCTGGGAGTCGCCGGCCTTCGCGCAAAAATCGACACCGGCGCCAGCACCTCCAGCCTGCATGCCACCGACATCGAGACGTTCGAGCGTGATGGTGGGCAATGGGTACGCTTCACGGCGCACCTGGGCACGGTGGTGCAGTTGCGTCACCGGCGCTGCGAAGCCCCGCTGGTGACAAGAAAAACCATCAAAAGCTCCAACGGTCACGCGCAGGTGCGATACGTGATCAGCACCACCCTGGCCCTCGGTGATCGGGTCTGGCGGGTCGAGTTCACCCTCGCCTGCCGCAAGTCCATGCGATATCGCCTGTTACTCGGTTCCAAAGCCTTGATCGACGGCCAACTGGTGGTCAATCCGGGTATCAAGTATGTACAAGACAAGCCGGTGTTCCCGGTATCTACCTCCTCCACAGGTGTTGCATGAAGATCGCTGTGCTGTCGCGGAACCCGCGTCTGTATTCCACCCGTCGCCTGGTCGAAGCCGGTACCGAACGCGGCCATGAAATGGTGGTGGTCGATACCCTGCGCGCCTACATGAACATTGCCAGTCATAAACCGCAGATCCACTACCGCGGCAAGCCGCTGGAGGGCTTCGACGCGGTGATTCCGCGGATCGGTGCATCCGTTACTTTTTATGGCTGCGCAGTGTTGCGCCAGTTCGAAATGATGGGGGTTTTTCCGCTCAACGAATCGGTGGCTATTGCCCGTTCAAGGGACAAGCTGCGGTCGCTGCAATTGCTGTCGCGCCGGGGCATTGGTCTGCCGGTCACCGGTTTTGCCCACTCACCGGATGACATTCCCGATCTGATCGAAATGGTCAACGGAGCGCCACTGGTGATCAAGGTGCTGGAAGGCACCCAAGGCATCGGTGTGGTGCTGTGCGAAACCGCCACCGCGGCTGAGTCGGTGATCGAGGCGTTCATGGGCCTCAAGCAGAACATCATGGTCCAGGAGTACATAAAAGAAGCCGGTGGCGCCGACATTCGCTGCTTTGTAGTCGGCGACAAGGTGATTGCGGCCATGAAGCGCCAGGCCAAACCCGGCGAATTTCGCTCCAACCTGCACCGCGGTGGCAGTGCCAGCCTGATCAAGATCACCCCGGAAGAACGCATGACTGCTTTGCGTGCGGCAAAGGTCATGGGGCTGGCGGTGGCGGGGGTCGATATCCTGCGCTCCAATCACGGGCCGCTGGTGATGGAAGTGAACTCATCGCCGGGGCTGGAAGGGATCGAGACCACCACTGGCAAGAACGTGGCGGGGATCATCATTGAGCATCTGGAGAAGAATGGCGGCCCGAACATGACCCGGACCAAAGGCAAGGGCTGAGACACAACCACTGTGGCGAGGGAGCTTGCTCCCGCTCGGCTGCGTAGCAGTCGCAAGATCGGTGATCGTTCCCACGCTCTGCGTGGGAA
>NZ_RCOE01000268.1:0-685 GCF_004321495.1 Pseudomonas sp. Sample_10 | reverse complement strand
TCGACGTAGAACACCGAGTGGCCGCCGAGGTAGGCGATGTCATGCACCTTGCCGCTGGACCAGTTGTAGCGCGTGTCGGGTTTGGTGGTGCTGACCAGCAGTTTTTCCGGACGGATCGCGTAGGTGATCGACTTGTCCTGCACCGACGTGCTGACGCCGTGGCCGACGTAGATCTTCTGTTCCAGGTCGGGGCTGTGAATGATGGCGTGACCTTCGAGGTCTTCCACCACGGTGCCGTCGAAGGCATTCACGTTGCCGATGAATTCGCAGACCATGCGGCTGACCGGCGCTTCGTAAATGTCCACCGGGCTGCCGATCTGGGCGATCCAGCCCAGGTGCATGATTGCAATGCGCTGGGCCATGGTCATGGCCTCTTCCTGGTCGTGGGTCACCATCACGCAGGTCACGCCAACGCGCTCGATGATCTCCACCAGCTCCAGTTGCATCTGCGAGCGCAGCTTTTTATCCAGCGCGCCCATGGGTTCGTCGAGCAACAACAGCTTCGGCCGCTTGGCCAGGGAACGGGCCAGCGCCACGCGCTGACGCTGACCACCGGACAACTGGTGCGGTTTGCGCTTGGCGTATTGGGTCATGTGCACCAGACGCAGCATTTCTTCCACACGGGCGTCAATTTCGGCGGCGGGCAAACGGTCCTGCTTGAGGCCGAAGGCGATGTTCTGCGCCA
>NZ_RCOE01000242.1:0-101064 GCF_004321495.1 Pseudomonas sp. Sample_10 | reverse complement strand
CGACCTCTTGCATGCCATGCAAGCGCTCTCCCAGCTGAGCTATAGCCCCTCATCGTTGATGTCATCGCTGAGGACGGGGCGAATCTTAAGGGCGTATCGGAAGCCTGTCAAACTTATTTTTCAAAAAATTTAAAATTTTTTGCCGACATAACAACCACTTACCGCCCTCCCCCCGAAAATCCGGGGGAAGCGCCGAAGATCGGGATCAAAAGATCGCGGCCTTCGGCAGCCCCTGCAGAGTCAAACGCAATCAGGCAATAGCGCCCAAGAGCTTTTCCCACTCCTTGTTTTCTTTCTTCGACACGCCACCGAGCAGGTCAATGGCCTGGCGCAGACGGAAACGGGTCAGGTCAGGTCCGAGGATTTCCATCGCATCGAGCACCGATACCGAACTGGCCTGACCGGTAATCGCAGCGAACATCAGCGGCATGGCGTCACGCAGCTTCAGCTCCAGGGACTCGACCACGGCCTGAATGGTCGCGGTGATGTTGTCCTTCTCCCACTGACGCAGACTTTCGAGCTTCCAGAGGATCAACTGCATCAACTGCCGAACCTGATCACCCGACAGCTTTTTCGATTCAAACAGTTTGGCATCCGGGTTGACACCACCGGCAAAGAAGAACCCCGCCAGCGGTGCGACTTGACTGAAGGTTTCAACCCGGCCCTGCACGTGCGGGGCAATCTTCATCATGTATTCGGAGTTGAATGCCCACTTCTGCACGCGCGCGGCGAACTCTTCCACCGGCAGGTCACGCAGCCATTGGCCGTTTAGCCACGACAATTTTTCGATGTCGAAAATCGGCCCGCCCAGGGAAACGCGCTTCAGATCGAAATAGTCGACCATCTCCTGCAACGAGAACTTTTCACGCTCGTCAGGCATCGACCAGCCCATGCGTCCCAGATAGTTGAGCATTGCCTCAGGCATGAAGCCCATGCGCTCGTAGAAAGTCACCGAAGTCGGGTTCTTGCGCTTGGACAGCTTGCTCTTGTCCGGGTTACGCAGCAGCGGCATGTAGCACAGCTCCGGTTGTTCCCAGCCGAAGTATTCGTAAAGCAGGATCAGCTTCGGAGCCGACGGCAGCCACTCTTCGCCGCGCAGTACGTGGGTGATGCCCATCAGGTGATCGTCGACCACGTTGGCCAGGAAGTACGTCGGCAAGCCGTCGGTCTTCATCAGGACCTGCATGTCCATGCGGTCCCACGGGATTTCAACGTCGCCACGCAGCATGTCCGGCACCACGCAGACGCCTTCGCTCGGCACCTTCATGCGGATCACATGCGGCTCGCCGGCAGCGAGGCGGCGCGCCACTTCGTCTTTGGACAGCAACAGTGCACGGCCGTCGTAACGCGGGGTTTCGCCACGCGCCATCTGCTCGGCGCGCATCTGGTCCAGCTCTTCGGCGGTGCAGAAGCACGGGAAGGCATGGCCCATGTCGACCAGTTGCTGGCAATACTTCTGATAAATATCACCGCGCTCGCTTTGCCGGTATGGACCGTGCGGGCCGCCGACGTCCGGGCCTTCGCTCCAGTCGATCCCCAGCCAGCGCAGGGCGTCGAAAATCTGCTGTTCGGACTCGCGGGTCGAGCGCAACTGGTCGGTGTCTTCGATCCGCAGGATGAACTCACCGCCATGCTGCTTGGCAAAGCAGTAATTGAACAATGCGATGTAAGCGGTACCTACATGGGGGTCCCCGGTAGGCGATGGCGCGATGCGCGTGCGGACGGTGGTCATGGCAAGTCTCGAAAAGAAGATCAAACAAAGGGCGAATGGTAACAGGCGACACCCGTCCCGCTCCAGCGAACAGGGCATTTAAGCCAAGGTTGCGACTACAACGCCGGTACGGTGCGGTGAATGGCCGATTATCAGCCACCGCCATTTACCGTTTATCGGCTGTATGCCAGATTCACCTGCTGATAACTTTTCTTACATATTCTCGACTACAGTTTGCCCCATGCCTGCCCAACTCAAGCGTCGCCTTTCCATTTTCCTGCTGATCGTCCTGCTGATTGCCGGGGGATTCTTTGCCCAGTGGTTCTTCAAGGGACGGTTTTATGAAAGCACTGACAACGCCTATGTGCAGGGCGAAATCACCCGTGTGTCGAGCCAATTGGGCGCGCGCATCGATCAAGTGCTGGTGCAGGACAACCAGCACGTCGAGAAAGGCCAACTGCTGATCCGCCTCGAAGGCGATGACTTCCGCCTCGCTGTCGACCGCGCCAACGCGACCCTCGCCACCCGGCAAGCCGAACGCCTGCAAGCCCAGAGCAAGCTGACCCAGCAAGCCAGCCTGATCGCCGCCAGCGATGCGCAAGTCGCCTCCAGCCAAGCCAGCCTCGGCCGCTCGCAGATTGACCTGAACCGCGCCGAAACCTTGCGCAAACCGGGTTATGTCTCGGAAGAGCGCGTGACCACCCTCTCCGCCGACAACCACATTGCCCGCTCGCAACTGGCCAAGGCCCAAGCGGACGCCCAGGGTCAGCGCCAGCAGATCAACGCACTGAACGCCGAAATCAAACGCCTCGACGCACAGATCGCCAACGCCAGGACCGACCTGGCCCAGGCCGAACTGAACCTGACCCGCAGCGACATTCACGCGCCCATCAGCGGCCTGATCGGCCAGCGTGCCGCGCGCAATGGCCAATATGTGCAGGCCGGCGCTTACCTGCTGTCGATCGTGCCGGATGAAGACATCTGGATTCAGGCCAATTTCAAGGAAACCCAGATTGGCCACATGCAGCCCGGGCAGAAAGCCGAACTGATCTTCGATGCCTACGGTGACACGCCGATCGAAGCGCGGGTCGACAGCCTGTTCGCGGCCTCGGGCGCACAGTTCAGCCTGTTGCCACCGGACAATGCCACGGGCAACTTCACCAAAGTCGTACAGCGGATCCCGGTCAAGCTGACGTTCGCCGTCGACAATCCGCTGCGCGGCAAGATTCGCCCGGGCATGTCGGTCACCGCCAAGGTGAACATCAAGGACACCCCGGAACACGTCAGCGCCAGCTTGAGCAGCAAAGACGCCGCTGACGATGGCCGGTGATCAACTGATCCGCCCGGTCGGGGAACCGACGCGGCGGGACTGGATTGCGGTGATGAGCGTGATGCTCGGCGCGTTCATGGCGGTGCTGGACATCCAGATCACCAACTCGTCGCTCAAGGACATTCAGGGTGCACTGTCGGCCACCCTGGAAGAAGGCTCGTGGATTTCCACCTCGTACCTGGTGGCGGAAATCATCATGATCCCGCTCACCGCCTGGCTCGTGCAGTTGCTTTCGGCGCGGCGTCTGGCGGTGTGGGTGTCCCTCGGTTTCCTGGTCGCTTCCCTGCTATGCTCCATGGCGTGGAGCCTGGAAAGCATGATTGTCTTCCGCGCCCTGCAGGGGTTCACCGGTGGCGCGCTGATTCCGCTGGCCTTCACTCTCACACTGATCAAACTCCCGGAGCATCACCGCGCCAAAGGCATGGCCATGTTCGCCATGACCGCCACCTTCGCGCCCTCCATCGGCCCGACGCTTGGCGGTTGGCTGACAGAGAATTGGGGTTGGGAATACATCTTCTACATCAACATTCCGCCCGGACTGATCATGATTGCCGGCTTGATGTACGGCCTGGAAAAGAAAGAAGCGCATTGGGAACTGCTGAAAAGCACCGACTACGCCGGCATTGTCACACTGGGTGTGGGACTGGGCTGTCTGCAGGTGTTTCTGGAAGAAGGCCATCGCAAGGACTGGCTTGAGTCGGATCTGATCGTGACGCTGGGCAGCATCGCCCTGATCAGTCTGATCACCTTTGTGATCGTGCAGTTTTCCAAACCCAATCCGCTGATCAACCTCGGTATCCTCGGCAATCGCAATTTCGGCTTATCGAGCATTTCCAGTATCGGGATGGGGGTTGGCCTGTATGGCTCGATCTACCTGTTGCCGCTGTACCTGGCGCAGATCCAGAACTACAACGCGCTGCAGATCGGTGAAGTGATCATGTGGATGGGTGTGCCGCAACTGTTTCTGATTCCGCTGGTGCCCAAGCTGATGAAATACGTCTCGCCGAAATGGCTGTGCACACTGGGTTTCGGTTTGTTCGGCCTGGCGAGCTTCTCTTCAGGCGTATTGAATCCGGATTTCGCCGGGCCGCAGTTCAATCAGATCCAGATCATCCGCGCCCTGGGCCAGCCATTGATCATGGTCACCATTTCGCTGATCGCCACTGCCTACATTCTTCCGCAGGACGCCGGGTCCGCGTCGAGCCTGTTCAACATCCTGCGCAATCTCGGCGGGGCCATTGGCATCGCCCTCCTCGCCACGCTGCTGGATGCCCGGACCAAGACCTATTTTGATTACTTGCGCGAGGCGATAGTGCCGACCAACCCGCAAGTGGCGGAGCGGTTGGCGTCACTGACAGACCGGTTTGGAAGCGAGGCTGCGGCGCTGGGCAAGCTCAGTGAGATCGCCCATCAGCAGGCGTCGATCATGGCGTACAACGATGCGTTTCACTTTGTCGGGATTGCGCTGGGAATCAGCATGCTGGCGGTGTTGCTGACCCGGAAATTACCCGAGGGGTTGAAAGCTGGCGAGGCGCATTGAGATCGAGGCGCGGCCTTCGCGGGCAAGCCTCGCTCCTACAGTTCTTGCGGCGCCCACAGGACGACACAAACCTGTAGGAGTGAGGCTTGCCCGCGAAGGGGCCAGTACAGACACCACAAAGAAACTCAAACGGTAATCAAGCGCTCCCGCAACTTGCCAATTTCATCGCGCATCTGCGCCGCGGCTTCGAATTCGAGATCACGCGCCAATGCATACATTTTCTCTTCCAGAGCCTTGATGCGCTTGGCGATCTCCCCTGGTGTACGCAATTCCGCCTCGTATCTGGCGTTTTCTTCGGCCGCCTTGGCCATGCCCTTGCGCTTTTTGCTGCGCGAACCTGGCACGGTGGCGCCTTCCATGATGTCAGCGACGTCCTTGAACACGCCTTTGGGCGTGATGCCATGCGCCAGGTTGAAGGCGATCTGCTTGTCGCGACGACGGTCGGTTTCCCCGATCGCCCGCTCCATGGACCCGGTAATCCGGTCGGCATACAAAATCGCCCGACCGTTGAGGTTACGCGCTGCCCGACCGATGGTCTGGATCAGCGAGCGCTCGGAACGCAGGAATCCTTCCTTGTCGGCGTCGAGAATCGCCACCAGCGACACCTCAGGCATGTCCAGACCTTCGCGCAGCAGGTTGATCCCCACCAGCACGTCAAAAGTGCCCAGGCGCAGATCACGGATGATTTCGACCCGCTCTACGGTGTCGATGTCCGAGTGCAGGTAGCGCACGCGCACGCCGTGATCGGCCAGGTAGTCGGTCAAGTCTTCGGCCATGCGCTTGGTCAGCGTGGTGACCAGCACGCGCTCTTCCAGGGCAACGCGCTTGGTGATTTCCGAGAGCAGGTCATCGACCTGAGTCAGGGCCGGGCGGATTTCGATTTGCGGGTCCACCAGCCCGGTCGGCCGCACCACCATGTCGATGACGCGCCCGGCGTGCTCGGCTTCATAATTGCCCGGGGTCGCCGAGACGAAGATCGTTTGCGGGCTAATGGCCTCCCATTCATCGAAACGCATCGGCCGGTTATCCAGCGCCGATGGCAGGCGAAAACCGTATTCCACCAGTGTTTCTTTACGCGAGCGGTCACCTTTATACATTGCGCCAACCTGCGGCACGCTGACGTGGGATTCGTCGATCACCAGCAAGGCATCGGCCGGCAGGTAATCGTAGAGGGTCGGTGGTGGCGCGCCGGCTTCACGGCCGGACAGATAGCGCGAGTAGTTTTCGATGCCATTGCAGTAACCCAATTCGAGGATCATCTCCAGGTCGAATCGGGTGCGTTGCTCCAGGCGCTGGGCTTCCACCAGTTTGTTGTTGGAGCGCAGGTATTCCAGGCGCTCCTTCAATTCAACCTTGATGCCTTCCACCGCGCCCATCAGGGTTTCCCTTGGCGTCACGTAGTGGCTTTTCGGATAGAAGGTGAAACGCGGCAGTTTGCGGATCACTTCGCCGGTCAGCGGATCGAACGCCGACAGGCTTTCGACCTCGTCGTCGAACAGCTCGATGCGGATCGCTTCGAAATCCGATTCCGCCGGGTGGATATCGATCACGTCGCCACGTACGCGGAAGGTCGCACGGGCGAAATCCATGTCATTGCGGGTGTATTGCAAGTCAGCGAGGCGTCGCAGCAATTCGCGCTGGTCTAGCCGATCGCCGCGATCCACGTGCAGCACCATTTTCAGATAGGTTTCCGGGCTGCCCAGACCGTAGATGCACGACACCGTGGTGACGATGATCGCGTCCTTGCGCTCCAGTAACGCCTTGGTCGCGGACAGACGCATCTGTTCGATGTGATCGTTGATCGAGGCGTCTTTCTCGATGAAGGTGTCCGACGATGGTACGTAAGCCTCGGGCTGGTAGTAGTCGTAATAGGAAACGAAGTACTCCACGGCATTGTTCGGGAAGAACGCCTTGAACTCGCCGTACAACTGCGCCGCCAGGGTCTTGTTCGGCGCCAGCACCAGCGTCGGACGCTGCACCTGCGCGATTACGTTGGCGATACTGAAGGTCTTGCCCGAACCAGTCACACCGAGCAATGTCTGGTGCGCCAACCCGGCTTCGATGCCCTCGACCATCAGGCGAATGGCTTCAGGCTGATCGCCGGCAGGTTCGAAACGGGTGACTAGCTGGAATTCAGACATGTAAAACCTCTGGGATCACGCTTGCCGGCAAAACCGGCACGAACGAGAAAGACCGCAAACGACCGATGTCGCCCGAGGAAAAAACTGGATTGCGCTCAATGTGGAGCCGATTGCCGTCGCTTTCAAGGCAAACGTCCTACATCGCGTAATGCTTTGGACGACACCAATCGACTAACGGTCGAAAAATAATCGGAAAAACTTAACGTAAAAGCCGTTTCGTCTGTCGCCATCGATCGCAGATGGCCTCTATACTAGCTCCCCGTTTGTGCACCGCTCTAGTGCATTCGGCTGGAGCGCGACACGTCCCTCCATTCTCCATTCAGAGCCGCCGCAAAAATGAGCCTGTTCTCCGCTGTCGAAATGGCACCACGCGATCCAATCCTGGGCCTCAACGAAGCATTCAACGCCGATACCCGTACCAACAAGGTCAACCTGGGAGTCGGTGTTTATTGCAACGAGGAGGGGAAAATTCCACTCCTGCGCGCCGTTGTCGAAGCCGAAACCATTCGCGTCGCTCAACACGCTTCCCGGGGCTACTTGCCCATCGACGGCATCGCGGCCTACGACCAGGCTGTGCAAAAACTGCTGTTCGGCAATGATTCGCCGCTGATCGCTGCCGGTCGCGTCATCACCACTCAGGCTGTGGGTGGTACCGGTGCACTGAAAATCGGTGCCGACTTCCTCAAGCAACTGCTGCCGAACGCCGTCGTGGCAATCAGCGACCCGAGCTGGGAAAACCACCGCGCGCTGTTCGAAACCGCCGGTTTCCCGGTGCAGAACTACCGTTACTACGACGCCGCGACCCACGACGTGAACCGTGTGGGCCTGCTGGAAGACCTGAACGCCCTGCCAAACGGCTCGATCGTTGTGCTGCACGCCTGCTGCCACAACCCGACCGGTGTGGACCTGAGCCCGGCGGACTGGAAAAACGTCCTGGAAGTGGTCAAGGCCAAAGGCCACGTGCCTTTCCTCGATATGGCCTACCAAGGTTTTGGCGATGGCATCGACGAAGACGCCGCAGCCGTGCGCCTGTTTGCCGAATCGGGCCTGACCTTCTTCGTCTCCAGCTCGTTCTCCAAATCGTTCTCACTGTACGGCGAGCGCGTGGGTGCCCTGTCGATCGTCAGCGAATCGAAAGAAGAAAGCGCGCGCGTGCTGTCGCAAGTCAAGCGCGTGATCCGTACCAACTACTCCAACCCGCCGACCCATGGTGCGAGCATCGTTGCAGCCGTGTTGAACAGCCCGGAACTGCGCGCCCAGTGGGAAGCCGAACTGGCCGAAATGCGCCTGCGCATTCGCGGCATGCGCACCCAGATGGTCGAGACCCTGGCGAAAAACGCACCACAGCGTGATTTCAGCTTCGTCGGTCGTCAGCGCGGCATGTTTTCCTACTCCGGCCTGAGCGTTGAGCAGGTTCACCGTCTGCGCAACGAGTTCGGCATCTACGCCCTGGACACCGGTCGTATCTGCGTAGCTGCGTTGAACCAGAGCAACATCAAGGCTGTAACGGATGCTATTGTTCAGGTGATCTGAATCGCGCCGTGACACGAAAACGGGAAGCCTTTGGGCTTCCCGTTTTTTTTGTTTGTGGCAGATAAATCTCAAAGCGGTGGCTGCGACCTCTAAACTCCACCCAAGTAAATTGTAGGAGCGAGCCTGCTCGCGATAGGTATCAACGATAACGCTGGCAACCTGACACCCAGCGATGTCCGCAGGTTCATCGCGAGCAGGCTCGCGCCTACAGGTATTTTGTACACCTTGGTATTCCTGCGAGAACCTACATGAAAAACGACAACCTGCGTGCTGACCGCGATGACCTGGATGACCTGGATCGCTTCATCCCTCGCGCCCCGGCCAAACAACGCGGCAACAACCTGGTGATGCAAGTCGCTGCCGGCGTATTTCTCGGCGGTCTGGCCTTGTGGCTGGTACAACTGGGCGCCACGGCGCTGTATGCCAAACTGATGCTTGGCACGATCACTTTCGGCGGCTAGGCCAACTCGGTCGCGCGCTGGCTGGCGGCGTCGTCATAGGCGACGTAAAGCGCTTCGGCAACCTGGCTCTTGATCGCCTTGGTGCTTTCCAGGCCCAGGACGAACCCTTCAGCCTTGCCACCGGCGCGGTTCAATTCATCAGCGGTACTGGCTTGGGTAATTGCGTCGAAGAGTTTCTCGGCGTGCGGACCAACCCCTTTGGGCAGACTGATCTGGGTGATGCTCATGCAGGCACCTCGTGGTTTCGAGGCGTTGTGGAGGTCAAACGAGACATGGCGCGTACCTTTTCGGCGAATGGCCGGCAGCGCGTGTAACCACTTCCGGGCAGCCATGGTAGACCCCGCCAGTGATTCTGGTAACCGCCAATCACCGATAAACCACCGTCCGTCCCCATGAATCGCGGAAGTTAATATCGGGCGCTTGACTTCTCTTTTTGAATCAGTAACATAGGCGCCATTCCGCGATAGCTCAGTTGGTAGAGCAAGTGACTGTTAATCACTGGGTCCCTGGTTCGAGTCCAGGTCGTGGAGCCAGACAAGGTTCGGAGATCAAAATCTCCAGCCATCAAAAAACCCGCCTTATGGCGGGTTTTTTTGTGCTCGCGTTTCCTGCTATGCCTGAGACTTCATCGTCTGCTTTGGCAGCTCTCCAAACCGCTGCCGATAGTAATTGGCAAACCGCCCCACATGGCCAAAGCCGAATTCCAGCGCCACCTCAGTCACGCTGGAATAGGGCCTCGCCAGCAAGTACTCCCGGGCGGCTTCCAGGCGTAATCCGCGCAAGCGGTCCATAGGGCTTTGACCGTATTCGCGCTGGCACAGGGTGTTCAAGCTGCGAACGCTCACTCCGGCGGCAAGCGCCAATTCTGCCAGCGTAATGCCCTGGGCAAGGTGCTCGCGCATACACGCTTCGATTTTCTGCAGTTGGCGTGTGGGCTGGCGCGGCGACGAGGATTCTTGTTGTGTAATACCACAATGGCTGAGCAGAAACAGCGGCAGGCTCTGCTCCAGATGCTGCAACCAGCGCGAAGGCGTAGCGCTCGCTTCGCCATCGGGTAGATGCTCCAGCAATTCGCTGACCAGTCGAAACCAGCGCATCGCCAAGGGCCGTTGCAGGCGGCTGACCGGCGCCAGCGTGAAGCCCGATGGCAAATCGTCGGCCAGCGCGTTCTGGCTGGCGTCGAGCAATGCCCGTGGCAATTTGAGGATCAGTTGCTCACAGCCCTCCTCCCACACCACACGCGCGTGTTCACGCGGGGACAGAATCGCCACTTCTCCGGGGCTGACGCCATAGCCCATGCCGTCGGACTCAAGGGTGGCACTGCCGCGCAGTGGCATCTGTACCAGTACGAAATCTTCGAAAGGCCGCGGGCGGATCTCCACCTGGCCACCGTAGCGCAACGCATACAGTTCGCAGCTGGCGACCTGGCCGCGATAGAACGCCGTGTCGACACCGCCCCGTGGCCAATCCAGCTCATGCTCCACCAGCGCTTGCCCCATCAAACGCTGGGTTTCCTGCGCCGAACGGCTGGTGAAAACCGGCTCGCGGCACATCAGCGACAAGTTCAGGCCCACGCTGTTGGCGGTGGCGGCGTGTAAAGTCGTCATTTCAAAGCGACCGGTTGCGACGGGCTTCGCTGCGTTGCAAGGTGGCGCTCGGCGTTTCGTTGAACAGCTTGCGGTATTCGCTGGCGAACCGACCCAGATGCGAGAACCCCCAACACATTGCGATCACCGAGATGTTGCGCACCGAGGCGTCTTCGAGAATTTCCTGGCGCACCGCGCCGAGGCGATACTTTTTCAGGTAAGCCATGGGCGAGACGCCGAAGTGTTTGCGAAAGCCTTCGAACAGTTTGAAGCGGGACACGCCTGCTGCCGCCTCGATGTCCTCCAGGTGCATGTCTTCGCGGGCGTTGCTTTCGATGAAATCCTTGGCGCGTATCAAGTAGTACGGCAACTTGGCGCCCAATTGGTCACGCAGTTCAGCACTGTAGTTGTTGGGCTGCGAAAGGATCAGGCCCTTGATCAGCGCGCTTTCGATATCGCGGGTGAAGAACACCTGATTGAACAGATCCTGGCCGCGCTCAAGTTCATCGATGTAGTAACGGGCCAGCCGCCACCAGGAGGCAGAGGCGCCGTTGACCGCGTCCATCACCGGCTCGAATTTCAGCGGCATTTCCAACGGGCGCTGCAGCATGCCTTCCAGGGTCTGTCGCATGGCCATGCGGGTAATCACCACGGAGATCTTGTGGCAGTCACCGGCCATGGTCAGTGACTGGGTTTCGTGGGGGGTGACGATCAGGCCCTGGTCCTGATTGGAGTACAACCGGCGACCGTCCTTGAGCAACTCTTGCTCGCCACGAATAGGCAGGCTGAGGCTGTAGCAATTGAGGTGTTCGGCATCCTCGACGCCGATGGTCACGTCGGTGCCGTATTCCATCCGGCCCAAGGTCGTGGACATGGATTTGAACACATTGGCCTTGTGGTGAAATTGAATCCGGTTCGGCTGGCTGGTCTGCAACTCATGTGGCCCGCAAATGCCGGCCATCCATGCGCGGGCACCGGCCAGGTCGTAGCGATCTATGCGGATATCTCGAAACTGGGCAACATTTGGTTCAGTCATTTCAGTACACCCACGGCAATGGACATCGACACGCTCTTCGGCGCGTATTCTCATTGGATTTGCAAGGGCTGTGCCCAGCCGGCGCGAACAAGCGATATCCGCATTTTTTGGCTAGTAATCGGAAACAATCTGGATATTGAACGCGTTGCGCGTCGTTGATGCACACGGCAACAGTGCCGATAAAGGTCGACGCCAAGGGTAATGCGCTACCCAAGGCGTCACTTCAGCGCACAACCGCGTTCGATTTGAGGGCAGGACGTTACCAAAATTTCCAGGTGTAAGTAGTGATCAGACGGTTCTCCACCCAGTCATTGCCGTGGCTGAATTTGGCGACAACATTGCCGGCTTCCACACCCACGCCCTTGAGCGGACCGCTTTGCACCACATAAGACAGCACCAGGTTACGCTCCTGCTCCGCTGCCTGGCTGAGGTTGTCGCCACGGTCCACCGAAGTACCCTTGAAGTAACGGGTCATGAAGTTCAGGCCCGGTACGCCGAGGGCGGCGAAATCGAAGTCATAACGCAGCTGCCAGGATTTTTCGTTGGGCTTGATGAACCCTACCCGCGACCAGTTCACCAGAAACGGCTGGGGTACATAACCACCCAAAGTCGGAAAGTTGCTGTCGCCGAGCATCCGCTGGTAGCCCACGCCGAATCGATGGCCGCCCTTTTTGAGCGAGGTCATGGCACCGTAGGAGCTGTTATCAATGTTTCCGTACAGGGCCTCGCCATCTTCGTTGTTATTGAAGTAACGCAGGTCGGTCTTCAGCCCATAACCGTCACCCAGATCCGCCAGGTGAGTGATACCCAGATAGTGCTGTTGATAGATGTCTTCCAGTTGCGCGTAGAAGTAGGTGCCGGTCACTGAGGGCGTCAAGGCATAACTGGCGCCGGCGAGGTTCAGACCGTCGCTGCCGTGGCGCACGCCGGAGCCGGTCTGCAGGTACAGTTTTTCGTAATTGGAGGAGTTACGCGCGCCGATTTCCGTCAGGCGTCCGGCGGTCAATGTCAGACGATCGACTTCCTTGGACTCGAGCAAGGCGCCGCGATAGGTCGTGACCAACTGGCGCGAGTCGTCAATGATCACCACTGGCAGAAACGGCCGCAACTCACCGACTTTCAGTTCGGTTTTTGAATAGCGCATTTTCAGCGTCACACCGCCACGGCCATATTCATCGGCCTGCTCCTGACGACTCTGGCTGTACGGGATGATGGTGTCATCGCCACGCCCGCCACCGCCGTCCAGTCGAAAGGCATACTGCGCCTCTGCATCGAGGCCGAACTGCAGCGGGCCATCGGTATAGCCGGAGGCAAAACGCAGGTCGAAACCCTGGGTCCAACTGCCCACTCGCGAATGGGGCGGGTTGTTCTCCTTGTAATCCCGATCAAGGTAAAAGTTGCGGGTACCCAACGTCAGCTTGCTGTCACTGACTACATCTGCCTGTGCCAACAATGGCGTCAACAAGCCAACTGTTTGAACCCCCCGAACTAACCACGCTTTATGCAACATATTATTTCTTCCCCCTGCCGCTTATATAGCAACACATGAATAGAAGGCACTTCGGGTACAGAACCCAGGGCCATGAGCAATGGCAGTTTTAGTGACCTGAAGCGAGACACTCTGGTGGTGCTTCGATTGAAATTAAGCCGTAACAAGTTCATCAGCGGCTATCCCGTTACTGAACGACAAATAGCCGTTTGCTCAGCCAGCGATCGCGATGAAAGCCCGTGTTTACGGGGATTTATCGTCAACAGCTGCGTATCAGGGCTTATTTTCCGGATGGGTTTCCACTAATAAGCGGATAGACCCTGCCGGCCACCCCGTCATTAAATGAAGGCACGAATTAGCCCATTGGCCGAGGACTGGGAAATGACAACTGCACGAAGTGTCGAACAGTGGAAAAGTTATATCGAAAGTTGCCTGGACTTCCGCCCGCAAGACGGTGTTTATCGCATTGCCCGCGATATGTTTACCGATCCGGAATTGTTCGATCTGGAAATGGAACTGATTTTCGAGAAGAACTGGATCTATGCCTGTCACGAAAGCGAGATCGCCAATAACCATGACTTCATGACGATGCGGGCCGGTCGCCAGCCACTGATCATTACCCGTGACGGTGAAGGTCGCCTCAACGCCCTGATCAACGCCTGCCAGCACCGCGGCACCACCCTCACCCGCGTCGGCAAGGGCAACCAGTCAACCTTCACCTGCCCCTTCCATGCCTGGTGCTACAAAAGCGACGGGCGCCTGGTGAAGGTCAAGGCGCCGGGCGAGTATCCCGAAGGTTTCGACAAGGCCACCCGCGGCCTGAAAAAAGCCCGTATCGAAAGCTACAACGGCTTTGTGTTCGTCAGCCTCAACGTAGAGGGCACCGATACCCTGGAAGACTTCCTCGGTGACGCCAAGGTGTTCTTCGACATGATGGTGGCGCAGTCGCCGACCGGTCAGCTCGAAGTCCTGCCGGGCAAGTCGGCCTACACCTACGACGGTAACTGGAAACTGCAGAACGAGAACGGCCTGGACGGCTATCACGTCAGCACCGTTCACTACAACTACGTAGCCACCGTTCAGCACCGCCAACAGGTCAATGCCGAGAAAGGCCTGACCGCCAGCGACACCCTGGACTACAGCAAGTTGGGCGCAGGCGACAAGGAAACCGATGACGGCTGGTTCGCCTTCCACAATGGCCACAGCGTGCTGTTCAGCGACATGCCCAACCCGGCCGTGCGCCCGGGTTACGCCAGCATCATGCCGCGCCTGATCCAGGAACACGGCCAGGGCAAGGCCGAGTGGATGATGCACCGCCTGCGCAACCTCAACGTCTACCCGAGCATGTTCTTCCTCGACCAGATCAGCTCGCAGCTGCGGATCATCCGCCCGCTGGCCTGGAACAAGACAGAAATCAACAGCTTCTGCCTGGGCGTCGTCGGCGAGTCGGATGCGGATCGGGAAAACCGCATTCGTCAGTTCGAAGACTTCTTCAATGTGTCCGGCATGGGCACCCCCGACGACCTGGTGGAGTTCCGTGAAGCCCAGCGTGGTTTCCAGGCGCGCCTGGAGCGCTGGAGCGATATTTCCCGCGGCCAGGGCAAGTGGGTCGAAGGCCCGACTCGCAACAGCGAGACCATTGGCATCGCACCGGCACTGACCGGCACCGAATTCACCCATGAAGGCCTGTACGTCAATCAGCACGCCAACTGGCAGCGCTTTTTGCTTGAGGGCCTGGCGCGCAAGGCTGCCGAACAACAACCGTTGAAACTGCGTGAGGTGTGAAGATGAATTCGCAACTGCAATACCGCGTCGAGCAATTTCTTTACCGTAAAGCCGAAGCCTGCGATGCCCAGGACTGGGACACCTACCTGGCCATGTTCAGCGACGACAGCGAATTCCATCTGCCGCAATGGGATTCGGAACACGTCTACACCACCGACCCGAAAAAAGGCATGTCGCTGATCTATTACCCCAACCGGGGCGGCCTGGAAGACCGGGTGTTCCGTATTCGCACCGGCAAGGCGGCGTCGACCATCCCGATGCCGCGCACCCTGCACCTGATCAGCAATGTGCGCATCGCGTCGCTGCAGGACGATGAGCTGGAAGTGCGCGTCAACTGGAACACCCTCTACTACCGCATGCAGACCGCCGAACAGTTCTTCGGCCACGCCACGTATCGTCTGCGCCCCGACGGCGAGAGCTGGAAAATCGCCCGCAAACATGTGGTTCTGCTCAACGACACGATCAACTCCGTGCTCGATTTCTACCATCTCTGAACCCTGCGGATTAACGCTCATGACGTACAAGGTCGCCTTCAGTTTCGCCGACGGCAAAACACTCTTCTGCAACGTGCAGAACAATGAAATCCTGCTCGACGCGGCCCTGCGCAGTGGAATCAAGATTCCGTTGGACTGCCGCGAAGGGGTTTGCGCGACCTGCCAGGGCCGCTGTGAATCCGGGCAGTACACCCAGGACTATGTGGACGAAGAGGCCTTGTCCGCCAGCGACCTGGCAGAGCGCAAGATGCTGACCTGCCAGACGCGCGTGCAGTCGGACGCGGCTTTCTATTTCGATTTCGATTCCAGCCTCTGCGGCAGCAACGGCCCGAGCAACCTGCATGGCACTGTGAGCGAGGTGCGGCAAGTCTCCCCGACCACCGCCATCGTGCATGTGGAAGTCGGCGCAGCGGGCGCGGCGCTGGACTATCTGCCGGGACAGTACGCTCGCCTGAAAGTACCGGGTACCGAACATCGGCGCTCGTATTCCTTTGCCTGCGCGCCGGGCAGCAGCAACTTGCAGTTCCTCATCCGACTGCTGCCCAGCGGCGTGATGACCGACTACGTGCGCGATCGCTGCCAGGTCGGCGACGTGATTCACATGGAGGCGCCGCTGGGTGCCTTCTACTTGCGCCATGTCGACCGGCCGCTGGTGATGGTAGCCGGCGGCACCGGGTTGTCGGCATTCCTCGGCATGCTCGATCAGATCGCCGCGCAGCAAGGCTGCGGCCACCCGGTGCACCTGTACTACGGCGTGCGCGAGGCCGCGGACCTGTGCGAGGTTTCGCGCATCGAAGCCTATGCCGCACGAATCCCGGGATTCCGTTTTACGCCGGTGGTCAGCAACCCCGCCCCCGACTGGCCGGGCAAGACCGGTTACATCGCCGAACACCTCGAATTGGCCGAACTGCGTGACCAGCCATTTGACCTGTACCTGTGCGGCCCGCCGCCGATGGTCGAGTCGATCAAGGACTGGCGCCAGCACCACGGCCTGGACCACAGCCGTCTTTACCTGGAGAAGTTCACCGAGAGCAACAGCTGACGCAGCACCCCATAACAACAATCAATCGGCCCGACCGAACACCGAATCACTGCCCTCATCGACATCTACCGTGCGTTGGCACGACCTACTTCATAGGCCGCCTCATGAAAAACCTGGTATTGCGTGCATGTCTGGCAACCTCCCTCTGCGCAGCGACGGCTGCCCAGGCCGTGGAGCCTGTCCGAATCGGCTTCATCACCACCCTCTCCACCCCCGCCGGCTACCTGGGCGAAGACTCGCGAGACGGCTTCCAGCTGGCGATCGATCAGGAAGGCGGCAAGCTCGGCGGCGTGCCGGTGCAACTCATCGTGGAAGATGACGGCCTGCAACCGGCCAAGGCCAAGCAGATCGCCGACCGCATGAGCCTGGACGGCATTTCGCTGTATACCGGTGTGATTTTTTCCAACGTGCTGGCGGCCGTGATCAACACCGCCACCAAGGACGCCTTCTACGTCAGCAACAACACTGCGCCCTCGACCCTGGCCGGTGAAAAATGCATGGCCAATTACTTCGTCGGCTCCTACCAGAACGACACCCCGCACGAAATGGCCGGTGTAGCTGCCAACGAGCTGGGCTACAAGAAGATGGTGATTCTGGCGCCCAACTATCAGGGCGGTCGGGACGCTTTGGCCGGCTTCAAGCGCACCTTCAAGGGCGAAGTGACCGAGATCTACACCAAGCTCAACCAGCTGGATTTTTCGGTGGAACTGGCGCGCGTGCGTGCACTGACACCGGATGCGATCTTCCAGTTTCATCCGGGTGGTGGCGGCATCAACTTCGCCAAGCAATACGGCGGCTCGGGCCTGTCGGCGCAAATCCCGATGGTGGTGCCGGTGTTCTCCATGGATGAACGCATGCTCGCCGCCGTCGGTGATGTGGCCAAGGGCACCAACGTCGTCACCCTCTGGAACCCGCAATCGGACAATCCGGCCAACCAGGCTTTCGTCAAGGCCTTCACCGAGAAATACAAGCGCGCCCCGACGGTGTATGCCGCCCAGACCTACGACACGGCACGGCTGATCGGCGCCGCCCTGAAAACTTCCCAGGGCAATCTGAAAGACCAGCCGGCTTTCCGCGCGGCGATGAAGAACGTCCAGTTCGATTCCATTCGCGGTGACTTCAGCTTCGCCCAGAACCAGCACCCGGTGATCGACTGGTACCTGCTGCAAGTGCAGGCCGGTGCCGACGGCAAGCTGGTGGAAGTGCCGATCAGGACCCTGGCGACCCGCCACGTCGACAGCTACGCCGCTCAATGCTCGATCTGACCGGCACCTGAGCCCTGTCCTCGCCCTGCAGCACAGCTGCGGGGCGTTTTCGTGAGGAACGCAGTCATGTTATTGCTCGAACAGATTCTCAACGGCCTGCAATACAGCGCCTTGCTGTTTTTGCTGGCCTCAGGCCTGACCCTGATTTTCGGCATCATGGGCGTGATCAATCTGGCCCACGGTGCTTTCTATATGGTCGGCGCGTTCTGTGCTGCCTACACCGCCATGGCCACCGGCTCGTTCTGGCTGGGTGGCCTGGCCGCGCTGATCGGCTCGGCCTGTTACGGCGCGCTGATCGAAACTTCGATCATGCGCCGCCTCTACAATCGCGATCACCTGGATCAGGTACTGGCGACATTGGCCGTGGTGTTTTTCAGCAACGAACTGCTGACCCTGATCTTCGGCCGCAGCCCACCGGCGATGCCCACACCCGAGTGGTATTCAAGTTTTGTCGAAGTGCTGCCGGGGCTGATGTACCCGGTCAGCCGGCTGCTGTTCATCGCCGCAGGGCTGGTAGTGGCTGTCGGCATGTGGCTGCTGATCAACCACACGCGCCTGGGCATGCTGATTCGCGCCGGTGCCGACGACCACGAAATGGTCGGCGCGCTGGGCGTCAACATCGCCCGGCTGTACACCCTGGTGTTCGTATTCGGCTGCGTACTGTGCGGCCTGGCCGGTTTCATGGCCGCACCGCTGCTGTCGGTGGAAATCGGCATGGGTGAAAAGATCCTGATCACCACCTTCGTGGTCATCGTCGTCGGCGGTGTCGGCTCGGTGCGCGGTGCGTTGGTGGGGGCGTTACTGATCGGCATGGTCGACAGCCTCGGCCGTGCCTACATTCCGCCGCTGCTGGACCAGCTGTTACCCAGCGAAACCAGCGGCACCCTGAGCGCCGGGCTGATTTCCGCCAGCGCCTACATCGTCATGGCCCTGGTGCTGCTGGTGCGCCCACGCGGCCTGCTGCCGGCCCGCGCCTGAGGAGAACGCTATGTCACCACGCCTCATCATCGACCTCGCGTGCCTGGCGACATTCGCCTGCATGCCGCTGCTGGCTCACTGGTTGCACGAACCTTACCTGGTCAGCTTCTTCACCCGCCTTGCCATCTACGGCATGGCGGCCATCAGCCTGGACCTGCTGATCGGCTACGGCGCCATGGTCAGCTTCGGCCATGCCGCGTTCTTCGGCCTGGGCGGTTACATTGTTGGCATCGTTGCTTTTCATACTTCGCAAGGCATGCCGTTGTGGGGCTGGGAAGGCAGCAACAGTGCGCTGGTGGTGTGGCCCCTGGCCTTGCTGGTCTGCGCACTGCTCTCGCTGCTGGTGGGTTATCTGTCGCTGCGCACCAGTGGCGTGCAGTTCATCATGATCACACTGGCGTTCGGCCAGATGCTCTACTTCGTGCTCGGTTCGCTGTCGTTGTACGGCGGCGACGACGGCATTCTGCTTAACGAGCGCAATACCTTCGGCGCGCTGGATCTGGGTGACGCCAACCACTTCTACTACCTGTGCGTGGCCTTGCTGGCCGGCTGGTTGCTGCTGTGCCGGCGACTGGTCAATTCGCGTTTCGGTTTTGTGTTGCGCGGGCTCAAGCAAAGCGAGCGGCGCAGCGTCAGCCTGGGCCTCAAACCCTTGCGCTATCGCCTGACGGCGTTTGTGATCGCCGGCACCGGCGGTGGCCTGGCGGGGATTTTGTGGGCTAACTACGCGTTATTCGTCAGCCCCGACATGGGCGCCTGGCACAAGTCCGGCGAGCTGATGGCGATGGTGATCCTCGGTGGCGTCGGCACCCTGCTCGGCCCACTGCTGGGCGCGGCCACTTACCTGGGCCTTGAACAGGTGCTGAGCCAGTGGACCGAGCACTGGATGCTGATCTTCGGGCCTCTGCTTTTGCTGGTGGTGCTGTTCGGCAAGAAAGGCGTCTACGGATTGCTGCTGAGTCTGTTGCAGCGCAAACCGAAGAGAGTTGCCATCAAACCGAACGCCGCTGTGGAGGCACGCCCATGAGCGCACAACTATCGATTCATGATCTGCACAAGGCCTTCGGCGCGGTGAAGGCCACTAACGGCGCCAGCCTTGAACTGGCCAAGGGCGAGTTGCACGCCATCATTGGCCCCAACGGCGCCGGTAAATCCACGCTGATCGCGCAGATCGCCGGGGAGATTTTTCCCGACCAGGGCCAGATTCACCTCAATGGTCAGGACATTACCCGCGTGCCGGCCTGGCAGCGGCCGCGCCTGGGATTGGCGCGGGCCTTCCAGGTCAGCCAGCTGTATACCGAGTTCACCCTGCTGGAAAACGTCGCCCTGGCCATCGCTGCCCGCGACGGCAAGGCGTTCGGCATGTGGCGTCCGCTGAGCCGCGACACCCGCCTGCTGGAACCGGCGCAGGGCTACTTGCAACAGGTGGGCCTGGGTCTTCGCGCGCAAGACCCGGTCCACGAACTGTCCCACGGCGAACGGCGGCAACTGGAGATCGCACTCGCACTGGCCCAGGAAGCTTCGGTGCTATTGCTTGATGAACCGATGGCCGGGATGGGGGCCGACGAATCTGCGCGCATGACCGAGCTGCTGCACAGCCTCAAGGGCCGGTACGCGATCCTGCTGGTCGAACACGACATGGACGCGGTATTCGCCCTCGCCGACCGCATCACGGTGCTGGTGTATGGCCAGACGGTGCTGACCGGCAGCGTCGAACAAGTGCGCAATGACCCGCAAGTACGGGCCGCTTACCTGGGAGAAGAACATGCTTGAGGTTCAAGGTTTGAAAGCGGGCTACGGCTTGAGCCAGGTGTTGTTCGACATGCACCTGAGCATCGAGCAGGGCCAGGTGGTGTCGCTGATCGGCCGCAACGGCATGGGCAAGACCACCACGGTCAAGTCGATCATGGGATTGCTCAAGCCCAGTGCCGGCAGCATCCGCATCAACGGCACGGAAATGCGTGGAGCTGCGCCCTATCGCATCGCCAAGGCCGGCCTGGGCCTGGTGCCGGAGGGTCGCCGCGCGTTCGGAACCTTGAGCGTGCGGGAAAATCTGCTGGCCACCGCTACGCGGGGCAAGTGGGATCTGGCGCGGGTCTATGAACTGTTTCCGCGCTTGCTGGAACGCCAGGACCAACTGTCACGCACCCTGTCAGGCGGCGAGCAGCAGATGCTGGTAGTCGGCCGCGCGTTGTTGACCAACCCCAACCTGCTGATTCTCGACGAAGCCACTGAAGGCCTGGCACCGATCATTCGCGAGCAGATCTGGAGTTGCCTGGCCACCCTCAAGGCCGAGGGCGAGACGATTCTGGTAATCGACAAAAACCTCAAGGAAATGGCGCGGGTGGTCGACCGTCATCACATCATCGAGAAGGGGCGCCAGGTCTGGGACGGCACACCGCTGGAACTGGCGGCGCAACCCGAACTGTCACAACGCTACCTGGGAGTGTGAGCGGACATGGACCTCGATCAGGCTTACAACAACGTCGCCGCCGTGGGTAATTTTCCACAGATCATGCAGGGCTTTCGTCAACGCAGTGCCCAGACCTACAAGCGCCATGCCTGGCAGCGTGACCTGGCGTATGGCGAGGCCATGCGAGAGCGATTCGACTGGTACGCCCAGGCGACTGCCGGGGCGCCGACACTGCTGTTCATCCACGGCGGTTACTGGCAGGCCTCGGACAAGGAAGACTACGCCTTTATCGCAGAAGGCCTGATCGAGGCCGGCTGCAATGTCGGTTTGCTGGAGTACACCCTGGCGCCCCAGGCAAGCATGGGCACCATCGTCGGCCAGATCGGCAAGGCTCTGGACTACCTGTTGGCGCATCGCGAATTTTTCAACATCGGCCAGCAGGTGGTGCTGTGCGGGCACTCGGCGGGTGGCCACCTGACTGCGTTGCATCGCCGGCATCCGCTGGTGACCCTGGCCATGCCGATCAGCGGCCTGATGGAGCTGGAACCCATCAGCCGTTGCTGGCTGAACGACAAGCTGCAACTGAGCGACGAAGACGTCCAGCGCTATAGCCCGCAAAGGCTGATCGGCGATGGCGCACCGCTGCTGCTGACCGTGGGCGCAGATGAGTTGCCGGAGTTGATACGCCATTCCCGCGAGTACGCCAGTGCCTGTCGCGAGGCCGGGCAGGCCGTGAGCCTGGTCGAGCTTGCAGGGTGTCATCACTTTGCAGTGCTGGACGATCTGGCGAAGGCTGAGGGTGAACACTTGCGGGTTTTACTTGAGTTGCTGAACCGGTAGGAGCGGGCCTCGCTCCTGCAACAATCACTCTCGCCAGAAGTGGATACCGGTTTGCCGTTTGC
Source organism: Pseudomonas sp. Sample_10 (assembly GCF_004321495.1). Lineage (NCBI taxonomy): Bacteria > Pseudomonadati > Pseudomonadota > Gammaproteobacteria > Pseudomonadales > Pseudomonadaceae > Pseudomonas > Pseudomonas sp. Sample_10. Next base: position 79,358 of record NZ_RCOE01000242.1, on the reverse strand, counting down.
GGCTTTTTTGACCCTCTGAGGCTTCATACAGTGGCTACGAATTCAGACAGGAATTGCGTATGTCCAGCCTCTCGCTCAGGGTCCAACAGATCGAGCCTCTGACCCCAAGAATCCGCCGCGTGCTGCTGGTGTCCAGCAACGCCCAGCCTTTGCCCGGCTTCACCGCCGGGGCGCACCTTGAGTTGCATGTCCCTGGCAGTCGCGCTCAACGCCGAGCCTATTCGCTGGTCAACCTGCCCGATGGTGCACACTACGAAATCGCCGTTCAGCTCGAAGAGTCGAGCACAGGTGGATCGCGTTGGGTGCATTCGCTCAAGGTCGGCGATGAACTGCTGGCCGAGGCGCCACGCAACCACTTCCCATTGTGTGAAACCACCGAGCATGCCCTGCTGATCGCCGGGGGCATCGGTATCACGCCGATGCTCAGCATGGCCCGGTCACTGCAAGCAGCGGGCAAGTCCTTCACCCTGCATTACGCCGGTCGCGACGAAACGCAGATGGCCTATCTGCCAGAAGCTCGCGCCTGCCTCGACCACCATTGCTGGATCAGCGGCGGCGACCCGCAAAAGCGCTTGCCTGCCGCCGCGATCCTTGCCGCGCCAAGACCCGGCCTGCACCTCTATATCTGCGGCCCGACCGCCCTGCTCAACAGCGTGCTGGCCTGCGCTCGCGAACAGGGCTGGGCAGAAGATCACCTGCATTACGAACTGTTCAGCGGCGCTTTGGAAATGGCCGGCGATCAAGGCTTTGAAGTGCACCTGCGCGAAAGCGGCGTGAACCTGCAGGTGGCCGCCGGGCAAAGCGTGCTGGACGCCATGCTCCAGGCCGGCCTGGATCCGATGTTCGATTGCCGACGAGGTGACTGCGGGGTGTGCGTCGCCCAGGTCATCGACGGTCAGCCCGACCACCGTGACATCTGCCTGTCGGAGCGCGAACGCGCCACCGGCAGTTTCTGCACCTGTGTCTCCCGTGCCAGCAGCGCACTGCTGGTGCTCGATCTGTGACAAGCCGAGGACATCCCGTGATACCGACCAACGAGCAAATTGCTGCCTTGATTCGCGAGGACAGCGTACACAAGAGCGTCTACACCGATCCGACCCTGTTCAAGCTGGAAATGGAGCGCATCTACGGCAACGCCTGGATCTACGTTGGCCATGAAAGCCAGGTGAAAAACCCCGGCGATTACCACACCACGCGCATCGGCGATCAGGACGTGATCATGGTGCGCGGCGCCAACCAGCAAGTCAGCGTGCTGTACAACCGCTGCCCGCACAAGGGCGCCAAACTGGTCGCCGACGGTGACGGCAGTGTCGGCAAATTCTTCCGCTGCCCGTACCACGCCTGGACCTTCAAACTCGACGGCCAACATTTGTCGGCACCGCTCAAAAGTGGATTCGAAGGCACTTGCTACGACCCCAAGCACCCGGATTTTTCCATGGTCAGCGTTGCCCGCGTCGAGACCTATCGCGGCTTCGTGTTCGCCAGCCAGGCAGCGTTCGGACCGGACTTGAAATCTTTCCTGGGCGGCGTCATCACCTCCATCGACAACCTCTGTGACCGCTCACCGATCGGTGAAGTCGAGGTCGCAGGCGGCATCTTTCGTGTTCAGCAGCGTTCCAACTGGAAGGTGTTCTACGAGAACCTGCACGACACCATGCATGCCCGCGTGACCCACGAATCGTCGGTAGACGCGGCGCGTGGCGAAGCCGAAGCCATCGGTGAAATGCCCTTCGAGTTGCTGATCATGGACGGCAACGGCGAACCCTACGACTTCTGGGAAAAACTCGAACTGCGCGCCTACCACAACGGCCACGGCTACATGGAAGCGATCTTCGACCCGGCCGCCGCCGAGCGCGACGAGGTCTCCCGCGCTCACTTCGAATGCCTGAGCCAAGCCTACGGCGAGCAGCGCGCCAAGGAAATTCTGGGCATGAACCGCCACAACACGGTGATTTACGGCAGCGGATCGCCGCACACGGTGTTCATGCAATTCCGGGTCATCCGCCCCATCGCCGTGGACCAGACCATGGTCGAGATCCAGACCTTCCGCTGCAAGGGTGCTCCGGATGCCGTGTTCGACCGCGCGCTGACCTACGCCAACGTCATCAACTCGCCCTCCTCCAACGTGATGCCCGACGACGTCGAAGTCTATGCCCGCTGTCAGGAAGGCAACATGACCCGCGGTGGCGAGTGGATCAGCATGCACCGCTACGCGGGCACCGATAAACCGCTGGAAGACGGAGCAGTGTCCACCAACGGCACCAGCGAACTGCCGATGCGCAACCAGTTCGCCGCCTGGAAACAGTTCATGACCGCCACCCTGATCGCCAAGGAGAGCACCCATGCTGCTTGACCGCCGTATCGACGTCGACACCCGCCAGTTGACTCCCGCCCAGGTTCCCGTCGAAACCCTGCGCCAGCTCGAACAGTTTCTTTACCAAGAGGCGCGCCTGCTCGATGAGCGGCGTTTCTGGGAGTGGGACAAGCTGTTCACCGACACCGGCATGTACTGGGTGCCGCACAAGCACGAGCAAGCCAACCCCTTCGACCATATCTCGCTGTTCTGGGAAAACCGCATGCTGCGCGAGGTGCGGATCCGCCGCGTGGAAAACGCCCGCAATTGGTCGCAGCAACCGCAGACGCAAACCGCGCACCTGGTCGGCAACGTGATGGTTGAAGGTCTAGATGCCCAGGGCCTGCTGGTGGTCAGCGCCAGCTTCCAGTACAGCGAATGGCGTCTGGAGCAACGCCAGCTCGCCGGTCGCTACACCTATAAATTGGCCGCCCGGGAAAGCGGCGGTTGGCAGATCCAGCTCAAGCGCGTGGACCTCATCAACTGCAACGATGTGTTCGCCAATCTTGAGGTATTCGTGTGATGAACGCGCCGATGCTGATTGCCCTGCATTATCAGAACGACGTATTGCATCCCGAAGGCAAGATTCAGGTCGGGCTGGGCGCCGATGACGGCGTGCGTGCTGAGCTGCTCGACGCTGCCGGCCGACTGCTCGCCGGCGCACGCGCCAAGGGCTGGCCAATCGTTCACGTGCGTGTGGCGTTCCGACCGGACTACGCCGACCTGATCCAGAACGCGCCGATATTGCGCACGGTCGCCACCCTTGGCGCCGTCCGGGAAGGCAGTTGGGGCGCGGAATTCCTCGGCGCTCTGGCCCCCCTCAACAGCCGCCGTGAGTTCGTTGTCACCCATCAGCGGATCAATGCGTTTTATGGCTCGCCGCTTGAAACCGTGGTGCGCCAATTCAATCCCTCGCACCTTTTGATAGCCGGCGTGGCGACCCACTCGGTGGTGGAAAGTACGGTGCGCCATGCGGTGGATTGCGGTTTCGAGGTGACGGTCGCAGCGGATGCCTGCGCCAGCGCGGACAGCGGCGCACACACGGCATCGCTGGCGAGCATGGCGCTGATCGCCCGAATCCGTCAGGTCAATGAAGCTCTGGAGGACTTGTCATGATGCTCGAAGGCAAAGTGGCGATTGTGACCGGCAGCACCCAGGGCCTGGGCCTGGACATTGCTCGGCAGCTGTCGACCGAGGGTGCACGGGTGATGCTGGTGGGGCGCAACGCCGACAGTGGCCAGGCACTGGCGCAGGAAATCGATTGCGGATTTTCAGCATGTGATGTGGAGCGCGACGAGGACATCGACGCGTGCATCGCGGCCACGCTGGCCCGTTTCGGCCGGCTCGACATACTGGTCAATAACGCTTGCCTGTACGCCGATCAAGGCCTGGCCTCGAACCGCGCACAGTGGCTGAAAACCCTGAACGTCAATCTGGTGTCGGCGGCGATCTTTACCCAGAAGGCCGCCGTGCATCTGCCCAGCGGTGGCGTGGTGATCAACATCGGCAGCACCGGTGGCAAGTTCGGCGCGGCCGGGCGCGCGCTCTACCCCGCCTCCAAAGCCGGCATCCTGCAACTGACAAAAAACCTGGCAATGACCTTGGCTCCGGAACAAATCCGGGTGCTGAGTGTGTCACCTGCCTGGACCTGGTCGCCCAGCGTCGCCGAACTGAGCGACAACGACCCGCAGCTGGCCGATCGGGTCGGGGCACCTTTTCACCCGCTCGGCCGCATCGGTCGCGGCCATGAGATAGCTAGCGTCGTGGCCTTTCTATGCAGCACCGGTGCCGGTTGGATGACCGGTGTCGATGTGCCGGTGGACGGCGGCTTTTCGATTCTCGGACCAGACCGTGGCGTGTCGCCGCGCGCGTGGTTCCAACAACACCGTGACAGCCAATAACTCCTGATAACCGAATGAGGTAGATGACATGGGCAAGATGATTGAGATCCGGGCAACGGACAGCTGCGCCACGTTCAGCGGTTACCTGGCCTTGCCGGCCAGCGGCAAAGGCCCCGGCGTGGTAATCGGCCAGGAGATTTTCGGGATCAACGCCAACATGCGCGCAGTGGCCGATTTCTATGCCGAGGAAGGCTATGTGGCGTTGGTGCCAGACCTGTTCTGGCGCCTGCAACCGGGCGTTGACCTGGGCTACACCGAAGCGGACTTCGCCGTGGCCATCGACCTGTTCCAGCGCCTGGACGTGGACAAGGCCGTCAATGACATCGACGCCAGTTTCAACACCCTGCGCGCACTGCCTGAAGTCGAAGACACGGGCCTGGGTTATGTCGGCTTCTGCATGGGGGGCAAACTGGCCTGGCTGACTGCCACGCGTACCGACGTGGCCTGCGCTGTCGGCTACTACGGCATGGGTATCGAGCACCTGCTGCACGAGTCGGAAAACCTCAAGGGTCGCCTGGTCCTGCATTTTGCCGAAAACGATGGCTATTGCGACGCCAGTGCCCGCGCCCAAATCAGCCAGCACCTGGCGGCCAATGCCAAAGCCGAAGTCTACGTGTACCCAGGCGCCGACCACGCTTTCGCCCGGGCCGGCAGCTCACACTACGACAAGCCGTCCTCGCTGATGGCCCATGAACGCAGCATCGCCGCTCTCAAGCGCGAGATCGGCCCACACTTCAATCTGTCGGCCCTGTGGGACGAACACATCCGCCACGAGTTCGAGACCCGCGACGTACCTGCCACCATGGCGACCATGGTCGCCGAGCCCTACGTCAACCATATTCCCACCATGACCGGCGGCGTCGGCGCCAAGGAACTCAGCCGTTTCTACCAACACCATTTTGTCCACGGCAATCCAGCGGACATGAAGCTCATCCCTATCTCGCGCACCATTGGCGCATTGCAGATCGTCGATGAGTTCATCATGTGCTTCACCCACAGCAGCGAAATCGACTGGATGCTGCCCAACGTGGCTCCGACCGGAAAGTACGTCGAGATTCCGATGTTGGGGGTGATCAAGTTTCGAGGGGACAAGCTCTACCACGAGCATATCTACTGGGACCAAGCCAGCGTGCTGGTGCAAATCGGCTTGTTGAACCCTGAAGGGCTGCCGGTGGCCGGAGTGGAAACGGCGAGAAAGCTCTTGGATGAACAACTGCCGTCGAATACGTTGATGGGGCGCTGGACGCAAAGCGGGCAATAGAAACCGACAATGAAAAAGGCCGATCTGTCATTCAACAGATCGGCCTTTTTTCATTCACTCAACCGTCAGACATGCTCACTGGCTTTCGCAAGCGTTGCCCGTGGCTCGCCATGCCCGTGGTCCGCCTCGACCACCGGAATCTCCTTGCCATCGCAGTCGTGCAGTTTGCCGTCGCTGAAGTAATCACCCTCACGCAGCGCCGCCAGATCCTGATAACGCAGAACCCGCTCAGTACCCGCTGCAAATACCGACTGCTGATCGGAGTTACCGGCAGTAAGGTGGTTGAAGGTCAGGTTGAGCACGATCGCCATGATCGCCGAGGAGCTGATGCCCGAATGGAAGATCGTGGCGAACCAGCTTGGGAAGTGGTCGTAGAAGTTCGGTGCAGCGATCGGGATCATGCCGAAGCCGATGGAAGTGGCGACGATGATCAGATTGACGTTGTTGCGGTAGTCGACCTTGGACAGCGTACGAATGCCGCTGGCCGCTACGGTGCCGAACAGCACAATACCGGCGCCCCCCAGGACAGACGTCGGCACGGCGGCGATGACTCGCCCCATGAACGGCAACAGGCCAAGGATCACCAGGAACAGACCGCCTGTGGCCACCACGTAGCGACTTTTGATTCCCGTCACCGCCACCAGCCCGACGTTCTGGGCGAAGGCGCTTTGGGTGAAAGAGCCGAAGATCGGCGCGATCATGCTCGACAGCATGTCAGCGCGCAGGCCATTGCCCAGACGCTTGGAGTCGACCTTGGTGTCGATGATTTCACCGACAGCCAGGATATCCGCCGAGGTTTCCACCAAGGTCACCATCACCACGATGCACATCGACAGGATCGCCGCGAAGTGGAAGGTCGGCATGCCGAAATGGAACGGGGTCGGGAAGCCGAACATCGGACCCTCGCTGACGGATGAGAAATCCGCCATGCCCAGGAACACCGCGACCACCGTACCGATAACCATTGCCAGCAGGATCGAGAGACGGGAGATGGTCGCGCTGCCGATCTTGCTCAGCAACAGCACCAGCACCAGCGTCATTGCGGCCAGGCCGATGTTGGCCATGCTGCCGAACTCTGGGGAATGGCTGTTACCGCCCATGGCCCAGCGTGCGGCCACCGGCATCAACGTCAGGCCGATGGTGGTGATCACAATGCCCGTGACCAGGGGCGGGAAAAACTTGGTGATTCGTGAGAACACCGGCGTTATCAGCAATCCAATCAGGGACGCCGCTATCACCGCGCCCAGAATCGATTGAAACCCGCCCTCGCCGCCGCTGCTGACAATCGCCACCATGGTCGCGACACCCGAGAACGAAACACCCTGTACCAGCGGCAACTGACAACCGAAAAACGGCAGACCCAGGGTTTGCAGCAACGTGGCCAGCCCCCCCGCGAACAATGAAGCAGCAATCAACAAACCGATGTCCGCCGGCGACAGCCCGGCAGCCTGGCCGATGATCAAAGGCACCGCGACGATGCCACCGTACATGGTCAGAACATGTTGCAGGCCGTAAGCCATATTCGCGCCGATCCCGAGGTTTTCGTCTTCGGGCCGTTGGTGTGAAACATGGGGCGTTTTCATGTTAGGGGGTTCCCTGGTTTTTGTTATGCGCACACTGTATGCAAGACTCAGGACAAATGTCTATAGAGTTGTATACAACTTGCCCGTCAAAATATGAACGAGCAGTCATGCAGACTGTGTGCCACCGCGCTCCTGCCTCACCTAATTCCTTGAAATACATCCAGCCGAGCCATTCTCCTGCGCCCACTAGTCTTTTGAATGCATGGCGACGATCGGTCGACACCGCCTCCTTCCATATACATATAAAGTATGCATAATGAAGTCATTCGAAATTCAGTACCACAAGGCAAAGAACGCAGCCAACAAGCTCAAGCACCAAGGCATCAGCCTCGCCGAGGCTGAACCGGTTTTCCATGACGAGCGCGCTCTGACATTGCAGGACGACCACCATGACGAACAGCGCTGGATCACCATTGGGCTGGATGGCAAAGGGCGTTTATTGGTCGTTGCATACACCTATCGTGATCCGAATTTCGTTCGAATCATTTCTGCGCGCCTCGCCAGCAAAAACGAGCGGCGCCAGTATCTGGAGGCTTGAACCATGAAAGACGAATACGATTTTAGCGATGCCAAGCGCGGGGCAGTTGCCTCGGGCAAAGGCAAAACCCGCATCACCATCATGCTTGATGACGTGGTCATCAAGGCCGCACGCGCGTTGGCAGAAGATGAGGGCTACGGCTACCAGACCGTAATCAACAACATCCTGCGACGGGCTTTGCTCACCGATTCGAGCAAAACGGCTGAAACGAATACGACTGGACATTTAAAACCGGGCATCACGGCCACGGAATTGAAAAGCCTGGAGAAAAAACTGCTCGAGGCCCTCAACGAAATTCATCGCGTGATGGAGCCCGACGCTCGGCCCTAGACCCTGGCCAATAAACAAAAACGGGCAGATTGATGCAATCTGCCCCTTTCTTGTGCACACGATAATGGCGCTATTGCAGCTTGATAAGCTGTTCGAGTGTGCGCATTAACGTCGCCTGGGTTGGCACCCGAATACCCAACTCGCCTTCCAGCACGCCAAGCAGGTCCTGCAAGTCGGCCATCTGCCGACGCTCGCTTTCGTGGCCGATGCGATGGATCGCAAAGCTGCCGTTATTGAGGGTGCGGCGCCAACCCTCCCCGGTCCGCGCCACCATGAGCTGCCGGGCGAAGGGTGATTGCGGATGGGTCGAGACGTACCAATTGCCGACGCAATAATCGATATCTTCCTGGCGCTGCAGATCGAAGATGTACATCGCCCGCCACTCGTCGCCGACCTTGGCACGAAGCGTGTAGCCGTCAGCGTGCTGTTCGATGCGATAGGGTTCGTGTGGCGTGGGTTGCTCGGCGGGACTGTCGAGCAGCAGCGGCGCGGTGGGCACCATGCCGCCGAAACCGACATCGGTGATGTAACGCACGCCATCCAGCGTCACCAGGCTCAAGCGATGGGTGCGCGCCGTCCATGCGCCTTCGGGCTGGCCCATGACCACGCGACCACTGATGCCACGCACTTCGAAACCCAGTTCCTGCAGCAAGGTCAGGTACAGATAATTGAGTTCGTAACAGTAACCACCGCGTCCCTGATGCAAGACTTTTTGCTCGATCGACCCAAGATCGATGAGCACCGGCTCGCCGGACAAGGTCGTCAGGTTTTCAAACGGGAAAGCCCCGGTGTGGCGCAATTGAAGCTGACGCAAGGTCTCCAGGGTCGGCGCCGGGGGGGAATCGAAGCCCAGCCGTTGCAAATACAGCGCACGATTGGTCAGGCGTGGTTCGCTCATCGTTCAGTCCTTATGCACGCAAGCGGCGGATCATTCCGCCAATGGCCGCCAGATATAAGGGATGAACCACTGCGCACGACAATTGATTTAACCAATCGGCTGGCGGGACAAATCAATGACGCTTGCGCGTACCCAGTTGAATCCAGGTTGGCGCATGGTCACTGGCATGGGGTTCATTTCGGACCCAGGCATCGACGCCAGCCTCCTCCAGGTAAGGACTCAGGGCCGGATTGAGGAGCAGATGATCAATGCGCAAACCGGAATTCGTCTGCCAATGCTGGCGAAAATAATCCCAGAAGGTGTAGACCCGTTCCTGCGGGTACAAATGCCGGATGGCGTCGGTCCAGCCCTGATCCAGCAGACGCTGAAAACACGCTCGGCTCTCGGGTTGCAGCAGCGCATCCTTGAGCCACGAGCGCGGATTGTAGATATCCAGATCGGTCGGGACCACGTTGTAGTCGCCGGCCAGCACCACCGGATGCTCACTGCTTTGCAGCGTCTGCGCGTGGCGGATCAGGCGCTCGAACCACGCCAGTTTGTAATCGAACTTCGGCCCCGGTTGTGGATTGCCGTTGGGCAGGTACAGGCAACCCACCAGAATTCCATGCACGGCAGCTTCCAGGTAGCGGCTGTGACTGTCGCTGTCGTCACCCGGCAACCCCCGGCGGCTTTCCAGCGGTTGCGCATCGCGCGCCAAAATCGCTACCCCATTCCACGAGGCTTGCCCTTGCCAGATCGCACCATAACCAATGGCTTCAAGCTCCGCTGCGGGGAATGCGCTGTCAGCTGATTTGAGTTCCTGTAAACAGGCGATGTCTGGACGTTCGCGTTCGAGCCAGGCAAGCAGGTTTGGCAGCCGTGCGCGCATACCGTTGACGTTGAACGTCGCGATCCGCAGTTTTTTCATGACCAACGCTCCATTTCCTGGCTGTCCTGGCTGTGACCGCAGGAACTTGCCAGTGGTTGCGTCGGCCCGCTGATTTGCAAGGCATTTGTACGCATTCCAGCGCCAACAAGGCACAGGCTGCGCCGCTCGTCACCCTACCGGCACCAACCCTGCCGCCGTCCACACCAACATCAGGAACCGACTCACTTTTGTGGAGACGTAACCATGTTGAACATCAAAATGACTTCGTTGTTACTGGCCGGATTGTTGTCCGCGATGTCCGTGCACACCTTTGCGGAATCTACCGACAGCCCCGATGCAACCAACACCAAATCCGGTGCCACCAGCGGCCCGGTCATGCCACCTGATAACACCCCCTCAGCGCCCTCGGGTGGCAACGCCGGTGACGGCGGCGCTACCGGCTCCTCGAGCGGCAGTGCAGGAAGTGGTAGTGGTAGCGGCTCAGGCGCGGGTGGAGGGACCGGCTCTGCAGGTGGTGGAACCGGTGGTGCCGGCGGCGGGACAGGCAGCTGAACAAACAAACGCAGCCGATGACCGTCCTTCATCGGCTGCTTTCCATTGCTCGTAGTTCACATCTGTTTGACCGGGGGCGGGTTCCACTTGCCGTTCAGCGCTTCGGCCTTTGGCCCGTACAGGCGCATGGTCAGGTTAAATGGGCCTTTGGGGGCCGGTAGCCAATTGGCCTCAAGATCTTTGCCGGGGCTTTCGTTCTGGAAGTAGATATCCAGTGAGCCATCTTCATTGGTTTTGAAAGGCATCCAGCTACTAACAGCAAAGCGATTGAGGCCATTGCCGACCTGGAAGCCTTCAGAATCGTAGAGAGTGATCGACCAGAATGCGTTCACCGGAGGCGCCTCACCCTTGGCGAAATGCATCACGTACTTGTTCACGCCATCGAGGGGCTTACCGTTGGCATCACCGATGTTCAGAGGATAAATCGCATCTTCGGGCAAATTGGCGCCGAGCCCCTGTTGGGCAACTATCGCCCGTTTCAAGTAGTAGTTGCCGTAGACGCCCATGGTGTCAGTGTTCATCGACCAGCCGTTAGCTACTCGTGCCAGGGTTTCCAATTTCCATTTCATCAGCGCCTGTGCCTCTTCAGGCACCGTCTCTAACGCCGCTTTGACGTCCGGGTCCATTGCATCCAGGTTAAACGTTTTACCGGGCTCGAAGCCGATACGTTTCATTTGTGCCAGCATCGGCTGATCAGTGCTGTGGGCGGGATGCATTTTCAGCAATTCACCGGCATAGGCGAAGTAGGTGGCTGCCGACATCGTGTCGACCTGGATCTTCGGCGGGGTCTTCATATCCACAGCCGGATCGATCTTGATGCTGACCGGTTCAGCGCTCTTGCCCAACCGCGACAACGGCGTCACGGTGTAGCCAGCCTGGATCTTGTGCACCGCCGCGTAATCCGCTGCGCCGTCGGTTTTGGTGCGGCCGATGACCCAGACAAAAGGCGTGGTTGCCGGCAAATGGTTTAAACCGGCAGGCACCGTGCCGGTCCAGCCCGGTGGCGTCACCAGAAACTGCGCGGCGTCGGTTCCCGTGGTGCGCCAGCCCGGTGAAGCGAATACATCGGTCCACATGTCGAGCATCGGCAACAAGTAAAAGCGCCCGTCAGTATTCGGCGTGGCGATGACCAACGGCTCTTTGGTCAAGTCGAGCCAGGCGATGGAATACAAGGTGTCGAAATTCGAACGCACCACCCCTTTGAAATTTGCCGGTGGATACTCCGGCACGTTCACAAACATGTTCATCGGGCCCTTACCGAATTCCTTGCCCGGCTCGATGTTGGTGAACTGCTTTCGGGTGATATCCATACTCAACAGCGGATAGAAATAAATGTAGGCATCAACGCCAATAGCGTGAGCTTCTGCAGATGTAATTTTCGATTGCGCGTGACTGACCAGCGGGAAGATAGCGGAGGTTGCAAGGGTCAAGGCAACGGCTGTCAATGCTTGGGTTATCAACATGTTGGCGATCGTCCATGCGAAGGGGGCTCTGACGGTTTCGGCAGGGCTAACGCAACTCTAGACGATCAAATGCACGACATTTGACAGGCAGACAGTCGGCTGGAAGATGTGTTGCATACATGAAACAAGCCAATAAAGCACCTTCACCGATCCGAACGCATCAGCGCATCCACACCGCCCTCCATCGACAGCACCGCCGAACGATTACGCCCCGAATGTTTGGCTTGATAGAGCGCAGCGTCAGCCCGCTGGATAAACACTTCCATGCTGTCGCGGCCCGTCGGCATGAACGAGTAACAGCCGAGACTGACCGTTACAAAACCGGTAGGCGACCCGGCGTGGCTGATGTTCTTGTCCATGACGCTGCGGCGGATCTGCTCGGCAATGGTCATGGCACCATGGATGTCAGTATCAGGGAGCAGCACGGCGAACTCTTCCCCGCCGTAACGCACCGCAAGATCAGCCTTGCGATGGCAACAACCTTTCACGGCGTGCGCGACTTGAGCGAGGCAATGGTCACCGACCACATGACCATAGGTGTCGTTGTAGCGCTTGAAAAAATCGATGTCGAGCATGATCAGGCTCAGCGCAGTGTGCTGGCGTGCGCCGCGGCCGAACTCGATATCCAGCGCTCGTTCGAACAAGCGGCGGTTGGCCAGACCGGTAAGGCTGTCGTGGGTGGCGATCAATTCCAGGGCTTGCTGAGCCCTGCGCAAATCCGCTTCGACTCGCTCGCCGACCCGAACCTGACGGATAAACATCCAGCCAAACAGTCCGACCCCCAGCATCACCAGCGCGACGATGAAGCTGGAGCGAAACGCTGTGTCGTACCACCCCGCCAGAATCGCTTCCCTGGACGATGCCGCCGAAACCACCAACGGATAAGCGTGTAGCTGTCGATAGCCATGTAACCGCACGATCCCATCCACCAACGAAGGGAACATCGCGTTGCCAGAGGTCGCCCGTGGCAACAGGTTCTGAAAGATTTCGCCCTTGGCCAGCGACGTGCCGATCTGTGCCTCCACGAACGGACGGCGCGCCAGAAGCGTGCCATCGGTCAACGCAATGAACATCGAGCCTTCTTCGTCGATGCTGAAGCTTCTGAAAAACTGGTCGAAGTAAGACATTTTGATCCCTGCCAGCAAAACGCCCTGGAACTCGCCGTTCCTGCCGTTCACCCGCTTGGAAATCGGGATGATCCACTCCCCGTTTTCGCGACTGCGAATGGCCGCGCCGATGTGCGCCACGGACGAGACATTCTGCTGGTGAAACCTGAAGTATTCGCGATCCGCCACACCGGGACCCCGGGGCAGATTCTCGAATGAGCTGACGATCCACTGGCCTTTTTGATCAAACAACAGGATGCCGTGCAACTGATCCAGCGACTGCACCCGTCGGACAAAGGTTTTCTGTAATCGTGACTTGAACGCCGGGCTGGAGCCGTCGAGTTGAATCCAGTCCACCAGGCTGGTCAGGACCAGATCGGCCTTCATGATGGTGTCTTCGGCCTGTTGTGCCATGGCACGCGTGAGGTTCGACGATGCCACTTGAGCCTGATTCAGGTCGTGTCGCCGGGACTGCTCCAGTTGCAGATAAAGCAAGGCACACAGGCAAAGACACACCGTGGCGATGAACAGCACCGCAGCCTTGCGCAAGGGCAGGCGCTTCAATGCATCGCCGGGGGCGTGGTGCTGGTCGTGGAGGTGAATGGGCAAAAGCGCGTCCTGAAAAGGGCAAGTCATGAGTCCAGGCCCATATCCCTTGGTTCCGGGCGCCAAGTCTACGGGTTTGCAAAGCAAAAATGGGAACCGCTTGGCCAGTGGTTCCCTTGCGTCGCACGACACATTCGTCTGACAGCGTATGACGCCTGACGCTGCTCCCGAAGGGCTGCATTTATCGTCAGCGAGCTATCCCGCCCTTAGTTGTTTTTCCCCGTCACCACCAAAGAAGTTGTCGCCTTTTGCAAGTCCAGTACGGGCAACTCCGTCGGCATGTTCAACCGACGCAAGACTGGAGAGTCATAACCATAGACGTCAGGCTTGAACGTCACTCGCCCATCGTTGCTCAAGTCCACCGTCCAGTAAGCCAGCAACACCGGCACCTTGACTGGCAGCTTGATGTTTTCGGTCTTGCCGTTGGCCAACTGCTTTTTAATACCTTCGCTGTTCCAGCGCACCGGATCGTTGAACAGCAATTCGACCAGTTGCAACGGATTCTCCACCCGAATACAGCCGGAACTGGTAGCGCGCATGGACTTGGCAAACAACTCGCGGTGCGGCGTGTCATGCAAATAAATGGCGTAATCGTTGGGGAAGCGAATCACCACCTGGCCCAAGGAATTTTCCGGACCAGCATCCTGACGCAAGGTGATGCCGCGTGCGTTGTACCAATCGATGCCCGACGGATCGAGTACATTGCCTTCCCGGTCAAGCGCTCTGATTCGGTTCGCGGCCAGATAGCCAGGATTCTGTTGAATCTTGGGCAGCATATCCTTGGTCAGAATCGTCGGCGGCACGGTCCACGTGGGGTTGAACGTGACATAGGTTATTTCTGACTGGAACACCGGCGTGCTGCGAAATGGCTTGCCGACCTGCACCCGGGAGCGCCAGATCGGCTGGCCATCGCGATACAGCGCGACCTTGTAACCGGCAATATCAACGACGACAAAAGTACCCTGGAGTTTGTACAGCAACCACCGCGCCCGCTCCATGTTCACCCGGACCTGATCGATCCGCGCTTCCACGGGCACGTTCAACGCCGCCAGAGTGGCCGCCCCCGCTACGCCATCCGCGCCCAGATACTGCTCAACTTGATACTTCTTCACTGCTGCGATGACTTTGTCGTCGTAATCAGTGCGTTTTCCGTTGTGCGGCTCCAGATAGCCACCCGCCGCCAATCGGGAACGCAATTGCATCACCGCCACGCCGTCCATACCAGGTTTGAGAGATTGCCCTTCAGTCACTTTTGGCCAGCCGCCGGAATCCCTGACCTGGCGCAACTGCGCCAAGGCCACCCGCATGCTGCGATAAACCGCCTCTTGCGGTGGCGCTTGAGCAAATGCGCGTGCCACATCGTGATCGTTCAGGGCGGTGAAGAAACTATTCACATCCTCACGGGGATCAACCCCGACCGGGTCGAAGTTCCAGTGAAAATCCAGCCGCGCCGGATCGACCTTGCCACGACGCAACTGGAGCAGCGCGGTGATGTAAGTGCGGGTAGCCGCAAGATCAAAAGCGGCCGACTGGGCCGGTGTCGGTGCGGTAGTCTGGATCGCCAGTTGCGCCTGAGCCAATTCCGCTACATGGAAATCCGTCGGGACCAAGCCATCGATTTCTGTTTCGTTCAGGCTCTTGAGCAATTGGGAGAAGTCACGGCCGTCAGTCCAGGCGGCACGGAAGTTGCGATGGGAATAAAAATCCATCACTACACGGCCGACATCCAATCGCTGATGCTTGCGTGAAGTGAGCAGCGGCGGGAATGAAGATTGCAGTGGTTCCAGCGCTGCCTGGATCGACTGACCGACGACATCGTCGGGCGCGGCGGCCAGCGGACTGGTTGGCGGAGTTACCGGCATGATCGGCGAAGTTTCTGCCAACGCAGTGCCGCTGATCAGAAAGACCATAAAAAGTGCACGGCTTATGACGAATAACCTTGTTAATTGACCCATGGATAATCCTTAATCTCCCGTAATCAAAGGGCTAGCGTCCAACTCGCTGCTAGACTCGAAATATTCCTGATGAGACATTTTTATGACGCTACACCGCTTTGGCTTTCTATACACAGCGCTGCTGTTGACGTCGGCTTACCTTCCAACAGCCTACGCCGATTCGCTTGAAGTCGCGCTGGCCAAAGCTGCTCCAAATGCCAATGCCAAGGTCATTGCCCTGGCGGTCCGTGCCACCCAATGCACTCGCGCCCAAGGCGCAGCTGCGGCACAGAGACTAGCAGTGATCGATTACTCCCTGCCTTCGACCGAACAACGTCTGTGGGTGTTCGATCTGAAAAAGCGCAAATTGCTGTTCCACGAGCTTGTCGCCCATGGCCGCAACAGCGGCGAAAACATGGCCACCCAGTTTTCCAACCAGAACGAAAGCTTCGCCACCAGCCTCGGCCTGTTCCGTACCCAGGAAAGCTATCGCGGCCAGAACGGCTATTCATTGCGCATGGAAGGCCTGGAACCAGGGTTCAACGATAACGCCTATGACCGGGCAATCGTCATTCATGGCGCGCCGTACGTCAGTCCAGTCCTGGCAAGGGCGAACGGCCGGATTGGCAGAAGCCTCGGTTGCCCGGCAGTTCGGCCGGCGATTGCTCATCGGTTGATCGACTCGATGAAAGACGGGCAACTGCTGTTTTCCTACTACCCGGATCAGCGCTGGCTGAAGTCGTCTTCTTACATTAACTGCGGCGGCGGCACTGTGGCCTCGTCCGACAAACCTACCAAGCGCCAGTAATCATCACCTACCTGACAAAACTGTAATCTTCGCCTCAGCCAGCTGAAAGGCACCGTCCGTTAGCCTCGTAGATATGTTCACCAGGCTGACGGACGGGACAATCGGCATGCACTCCAACACTTCACGACGCACCTTCGTCAAAGGACTTGCCGCAGGCGGACTGCTGGGCGGTCTTGGATTATGGCGCCCGCCCGTCTGGGCGATCACCAGCCCCGGTGAACCGCAAGTGCTGACCGGCAGCGATTTCGAGCTATTGATCGGTGAAACCCCGGTCAACTTCACCGGCAATCCGCGCACTGCGATGACAATCAACGGCAGCCTTCCCGGCCCTCTCCTGCGCTGGCGCGAAGGCGATACGGTTACCTTGCGGGTGAAGAACGCACTCAAGGACAGCACTTCCATTCACTGGCATGGCATTTTATTGCCAGCCAACATGGACGGCGTACCGGGGCTGAGTTTCAAGGGTATCGACCCCGGCGGGCTGTATGTCTACCAATTTAAAGTCCGGCAAAACGGCACCTACTGGTACCACAGTCATTCGGGATTGCAGGAGCAATCCGGCGTCTACGGCCCGCTGGTGATCGACGCCAGGGAACCGGAACCTTTCCAGTACGACCGCGATTACGTGGTGATGCTCACCGATTGGACCGACGAAGACCCGGCCAGTCTGATGAAGACACTGAAAAAGCAATCCGACTACTACAACTACCACAAGCGCACCGTGGGCGATTTCATCGACGACGTCAGCACCAACGGTTGGGGCGCGACCGTTGCCGATCGCAAGATGTGGGCTGAAATGAAGATGAATCCCACCGACCTGGCCGACGTCAGCGGCGCCACTTACACCTACTTGATGAACGGACAGGCGCCGGACGGAAATTGGACCGGTGTGTTCCGTCCCGGGGAAAAACTGCGGCTGCGCTTCATCAACGGCTCGGCCATGAGTTACTTCGACGTGCGCATTCCTGGCCTGAAAATGACCGTTGTCGCGGCCGATGGCCTGCATGTCAAACCCGTGGCCGTCGACGAATTTCGCATCGCCGTGGCGGAGACCTTCGACGTGATCGTCGAGCCGATTGATGCCGTCCATACCGTGTTCGCTCAATCGATGGACCGCACCGGCTACGCCCGCGGCAGCCTTGCGATCAAGCCTGGCCTGTCCGCGCCGGTGCCACCGCTGGATCCGCGCCCCTTGGTCAGCATGGAGGACATGGGTATGGGCGGGATGGATCACGGCAGCATGGCCGGCATGGACCACAGCCAGATGGCCATGCCCGGGATGCAGTCTCATCCCGACTCGGAAAACGACAACCCGCTGGTGGACATGCAAGCCATGTCCACCTCACCCAAACTCGACGACCCCGGCCTGGGCCTGCGCAACAACGGCCGCCGCGTCCTGACCTACGCCGACCTGCGCAGTACCTTCGAAGACCCCGACGGCCGCGATCCCGGACGCACGATCGAATTGCATCTCACCGGACACATGGAGAAGTTTTCCTGGTCATTCAATGGCGTGAAATTCTCCGACGCCGAGCCCTTGCGGCTCAAGTATGGCGAGCGCATTCGCGTGGTGCTGGTCAACGACACCATGATGACCCACCCCATCCACCTGCACGGAATGTGGAGCGATCTCGAAGACGAGAACGGCGACTTCATGGTGCGCAAACACACCATCGACATGCCACCGGGTACACGCCGCAGCTACCGGGTAACCGCCGATGCGCTCGGGCGCTGGGCCTATCACTGCCATCTCCTGTTCCACATGGAAATGGGCATGTTCCGTGAAGTTCGCGTGGAAGAATGAGGTGACAACCATGATCAGAATTTCCTCCATCGCCGCGGGCATCATCTGCGCTGGCCTGCCGCTTTCTCCGGTGATTGCCGCGACAGACGACATGCAGGGCATGGATCACAGCCAGATGAACTCCATGGACCATGGCGAGCTGCAAACCATGGACGAAGGCCAGATGCAACCAGCAGCCCCGACCGAAAGTCGTACGCCGATCCCGGCCCTGACCGACGCCGACCGTGCTGCCGTCTTCAGCAGCCATAGCGGCCATGCCATACATGACACCGCGCTGAATTCATTCTTCCTCGCCGACAAACTCGAATGGCAGGACGCCGACGACGGCAGCACCCTGGCCTGGGATTTGTCCGGTTGGATCGGCGGCGACATCGATCGTCTGTGGCTGCGCTCCGAAGGCGAACGCACCAACGGCAAGACCGAAGATGCTGAAATCCAGGCGCTGTGGGGCCACGCGATCAGTCCATGGTGGGACGTGGTCAGCGGTGTCCGCCAGGACTTCAAACCCGGCGCCCCGCAAACCTGGGCAGCGCTTGGTGTGCAAGGCATGGCGCTGTACAACTTCGAAGCCGAGGCCACGGCGTTCATCGGCGAAGGCGGTCAGAGCGCCGCGCGGTTGGAGGGCGACTACGACATCCTGCTGACCAACCGACTCATCCTGCAACCGACCGCAGAGCTCAACTTCTATGGCAAGAACGACCCGCAACGAGGAATTGGCTCCGGCCTGTCCAACAGCGAAGCGGGCCTGCGCCTGCGCTACGAAATTCGCCGGGAATTTGCGCCCTACATTGGCGTGACCTGGAACCGCACCTACGGCAAAACCGCCGATTACGCCGCAGCCGAAGGCGAGGACCGCAGCGAGGCGCGGCTGGTTCTCGGCGTGCGCCTGTGGTTCTGAACCCCTATACCAACAATCATAACCAGCCGCATTAAGCGGCAAGAGGCCTTGCATGCACATCATCAAAACCACCGCTGTCACTGTCTTGCTGTCAGCCGGGCTGCTGCTGAGCACTTTGGTTCTAGCCCATCCGAAGTTGCTGTCGTCCAGCCCCGCCGAAGGTGCCATCGGTGCGGCGCCGGGCATCATCGAACTGCACTTTTCGGAAAACCTGGTCAAACAGTTTTCCGGGGCAAAACTGGTCATGACCGAAATGCCCGGCATGGCCCACTCGCCCATGCCCATGAAAGCCAAAGTCAGTGGCGGCAGCGACCCGAAAACCATGCTCATTACTCCGCTGTCACCCCTGCCTGCCGGCACCTATAAAGTAGAGTGGCGCGCCGTATCGTCAGACACCCACCCGATCACCGGCAACGTTTCATTCAAAGTGAAGTGATAGATGAGCGACTCGGCCAACATCGTTCTGCGCTTTTTGTTGTACGTGGATTTGATGCTGCTGTTTGGCGTCGCGCTGTTCGGGTTGTACAGCCTCAGGGGGCCGGAACGGATTTCGGGGGCCGTGCTGCCATTTCGATCGCTATTGGCGGGGGCGGCCATTATCGGGGGGGCGCTATCCGTCATTGGCATGCTGCTGATGGTCAGCACCATGAGCGGGGAATCCAACCTTGGCGAACTGCGCCCGCACATTGAAATGATGGTGCTTGAAATGGACGCCGGGATGGCCTGGATGATTCGGATCACGGCGTTGTTCATCGCCACTTTAGCGATGTTGTTCAACACCCGCGCACCTGCCCCTGGCTTGTGGATGGCGGCTATTGCTGGTGCGATCGCCCTCGCCTCTGTGGCCTGGAGCGGACATGGCGCCATGGATGAAGGCATCTGGCATTTCACCGCAGACATTCTGCACTTGCTGGCCGCGGGTGCCTGGCTGGGCGCATTGGTCGCGTTTTTCTGGATGTCACGCAGCAACAGCCTGCAATCGGAAAACCACATCCGCCTGCTGGCTCGTGCCATCACCCGGTTTGAGCCCGTGGGGGCGCTGATTGTGATTGTCATCACCGTCACCGGCGTTGTGAACTACCTCTACATCGCCGGACCCAGCATCGACGAAGTGCTCCTAAGCACCTACGGGGTTTTGCTGCTGATCAAAGTCGCATTGTTCGCCGGTATGCTCGTCCTGGCCGCGATTAACCGCTTTCACCTGGGACCGTTACTGCAACAATCATTGCGAGAGGGGCAGTACCGCGTAGCGGCGAATGCGCTTCGCTGCAGTGTGAGAGTGGAGCTCTTCGCAGCGGTGTTGATTGTGGGGTTGGTGGCGTGGCTCGGCACGTTGAGCCCGCAAGTGGGTGAGCTGTAACGTTCGCCCGTTTTTTGAGTCGCGCACAGTTTTCACTACACTCCCTCCTCCAAGTCACTCAATCAGAAAGCCCGATAACAATGAAAAACAACAAAAGCACATGGATGCTCGGTGGGCTGTTCGCCCTGTCGTTTGGTGTTCAGGCACAGCAAGTCCCTTCACATCTGGACAGCGTCATCCAACAAGGCCAACTGCGGGTTTGCACCACCGGCGATTACAAGCCCTATACCTTCAAAGCCGAGGACGGCGAATACTCCGGCATCGACATCGCCATGGCCCGCTCTCTCGCTGACAGCCTCGGCGTCAAGGTCGAGTGGGTGCAAACCACCTGGAAAACCCTGATGCCCGACATGCTCGCCGGCAAATGCGACATCGGCATGGGCGGCATCTCCGTCACCCTCGAACGGCAGAAAAAAGCCTTCTTCAGCACCACCCTCGACGTCGACGGCAAGATCCCGCTGGTGCGCTGTGAAAACCAGGCGAAGTACCAGACCATCGACCAGATCAACCAGCCATCGGTACGCCTGGTCGAACCGGCCGGCGGCACCAACGAAGCCTTCGTGCACGCCTTCCTGCCCAAGGCGCAACTGAAGTTGCACGATAACGTCACCATCTTTCAGGAGCTGCTGGACAACAAGGCCGACGTGATGATCACCGACACGTCCGAAGCGCTCTATCAACAGAAACTCAAGCCGGGACTCTGCGCGGTGAACCCGACGCAGTACATGCAATATGGCGAGAAAGCCTACCTGTTGCCCCGGGATGACATCACCTGGAAATCCTATGTGGACCAGTGGCTGCATCTGGCCAAGGTAACGGGTAATTACCAGAAAGTGCTGGGACAGTGGTTGGCAGTACCTGAAGGCAAATGACCATGTGCCTGTCCCTGTAAATTCTCCAAGCCGTGACAAACTGCGCGCTAGTGCACTTTGTCACGGCTTGTTAAATCCAGTTACATGCTTGAAACTTGGCCCGCACCGGTAGCAGTCCGGTCGCCTGCAAGACGCGTTGACAAGCGCACCGAATGATCATTCGGTCGATGCCTCGACCGAGCAAAACCCTCAAAAAGGACAGACAATGAGCAGCACGGATGAATTGCAAACCTACAACGCCAGTCCGAAATGGCAAGAAAGATTCGCTTTCTTCGATCAGCACGGAGCCCCCAAAAGCCCTGAGTTCAAATCGGCTTTCAAACAATTGCCGGCGCGCAAGCGTATTCTGATCAACCTGAACTTCATCGCTTTTTTCTTCGGGCCTATCTATCTTTTCGTGCTTGGACTGTGGAAAAAGAACCTGGCAATCATCGCGATTATCATCGCCATCTCCTTCGTCCTGACACTGATATTCACTCTGCTGGGTTACGACGAAGGACCCAAAGCCGTTAACACTGGCCTGAATGTCGTCTTTGCACTGATGTACGGGCTGAGCGCCAACTACGCCTACTATCTGAAACAGGTCAAAGGCTCACAAGGCTGGAATCCTTTTGAAGGCTTGAGAATCGTCTAAGCCTTATCCCGCGTGCAGAACGGCGGAAATCATTCCACCGTTCTGCATCGATCAATCGTCAGGTGCTCTCTCACTATCCAGGTGAGGCAGAAGCAGCAGAGCGGGCCCTTCTCTCTGTATTCCGCATCGCCAATAAAGCGCTTGCTTCTCGAAATGGCGAGTCGTGGGATTCCCGCGCTGGTTGTGAGTTATCTATACACACTGAGTGATCTGCCTGCGCCTGTGCCTCCAATAGCAGCTGCCGACGAAGCGAGGATTAAAATGCTTCCAGTTCAGTCCGCGTGATAAGAAAGCTGTCCCCTTTTCTCCCTTCCTCAAACGCCCCGTTCATCGCTCACCCCGGTATCGTTCAGGGCTAGTGAAAACGCCCTCGCTCTGGCAGCGAATGAAAATATTACACACGTCATATTTACAGCTGGAATTTATTATGCCCATAATCCAGCACAGACAGGGAGAGCCTCATGATTGCTTAATTTGACGCTGCGACACGGCTGCGCAGCAGCACCCCGAGAGATTCCGACCATGAATTCAGACATCGATCCCTGGCCTTGCCCCGCTGTCACCTTGGTGTTGTTGCGCCTCGAATGTCAGTCCTTGAACCCCAACAGAGTTGGGTGCGCATCCTTCCATTACAGCCTTGGATAAAAGTCATGAACCTTCCCAGCCGTTCCAGCGTATTGCTTGCACTCTTGATCGGGCTCTGCGCACTGGGGGAGATTTCCACCCAGATGCTGATTCCCAGCCTGCGCGACCTTGAAGCAGGGCTCGGCGCCGTGCCGGGTTCCTCCTTGACGGCATTATCGGTATTTGTTGCTGCCTTTGGTCTCGGCCAACTTTTCTTCGGCCCCCTGTCAGACCGCATCGGTCGTCGACCTATGCTGCTCGTCGGTGTTACCACTTACGTGCTCGCCTCTCTGTGGATGGCGTTTGCCCAAAGCATGCCCGAGTTCATTGCGGGCCGTGCGCTGCAGGGTTTGGGAGCCTGTGTTGCGCTGGTGGTAGCACGTAGCGTCGTGCGCGATGTCTGGAAGGAAAAAGCCGGCCCGGTCATGGCCATTACGGTGATTGGGATGCTCAGCGCGATTATGCTCTCACCGGTGCTAGGCGGGCTGATTGCCACCCATGCCGGTGGCTGGCGCGCGGTCTCGTTCGCAACCGTATTGTTTGGCGGTGCGGCTCTCGCGGGGTCACTATTTTTCAAGGAGACCAATCTGCAGCCCGACGCGCAGGCGGGAAGGCTGAAGACGCTGCTGGGTAACTACGCCTTGCTGCTCAAAGACTCATCCCTGCGAAGCTTCGCCATCGCCATCGCCTGCACCTACGGCGCAATGTTCAGCTTTATTGCCGGCTCTTCGCGCGTATTAGTCGGGCAACTCGGCTTGAGTCCAACCCAATATGGGCTGGTTTTCGGCGGCATCGTTTCGGGGTTGATTGCCGGCGCGATCTTCACCAACCGCACCATCATGAAGTACGGTCCGGAAAAAATCGTCGCCATCGGTACTAGCCTGGTTGCGGTTGGCGCCGGTTCAGGGCTGGTACTGCATGAACTCATCGGTCCGTCGGTGGCCGGCCTGATGCTGCCGCAGATGCTGTTGACGCTGGGTTCGGGCATGGTCTTGCCGGGTTCGGTTGCTGGCGCAGTGATTCCTAATCCGACTCGCGCCGGGCTGGCAGCGGGCTTTATCGGTTTTTCCCAGATGGCCGGCGCGACTGTTTCTGGCTTGCTGCTGAGCCATCTGCAGGACAATACAGCCTTCCCGATGGTTGCTCTGAATAGCGCATTCGCCGTGGCCGGTTTCCTTGTTTTCCGGATCATGCGTGCAAAAAAGGGGACTGCAAAAAAGGGGACAGATCTATTTTCCAACGCCAAAACAAGATAGGCCTCACATGAAAAACGCCTGCTTAAATTCAAGACGCCATGTGCGCCTGGATTTGTGGGGCTTCCACACCCTTGTCGCTGATTTTGCAGCGACGGGGTGAACAGAAGATCAGCAATATGGTGTGGATTCAACCGGCGCTAGACACGTCCAAGCCCTATTAGCCCAATCCTGATAAACTCCCCGATCTCCCAGCCTCACCGACTCCAGATCTCCATGTCCGTAAACACTGCTGCACCCGCCTCGCTTTCTCGCCGCTTCAGCGTGGCACCCATGATGGATTGGACTGACCGCCATTGCCGTTTTTTCCTGCGCTTGTTGTCGAAAAATGCCCTGCTCTACACCGAAATGGTCACCACCGGTGCTTTGCTCAATGGTGATCACGAGCGTTTTCTGCGGCATGACGAAGCTGAGCACCCGCTCGCGTTGCAGTTGGGTGGCAGTGTTCCGCTGGATTTGGCGGCCTGTGCGCGGATGGCCCAGGAGCATGGTTACGATGAGGTGAATCTGAATGTCGGCTGCCCGAGTGATCGGGTGCAGAACAATATGATCGGCGCGTGCCTGATGGGGCATCCGCAATTGGTGGCTGATTGCGTGAAGGCGATGCGTGATGCGGTGTCGATTCCGGTAACGGTCAAGCATCGTATCGGCATCAACGGTCGCGACAGTTACGAACAACTGTGTGACTTCGTCGGTACGGTGCGAGATGCCGGTTGTACCAGTTTTACCGTGCATGCGCGGATTGCGATTCTCGAAGGTTTGTCGCCGAAGGAGAACCGTGACATTCCGCCGTTGCGTTACGACGTAGCGGCGCGGTTGAAAGCGGATTTTCCGCAGTTGGAGATTATTCTCAATGGTGGGATCAAGACGCTGGATGCCTGCCATGAACATTTGCAGACGTTCGACGGTGTGATGCTGGGCCGCGAGGCGTATCACAACCCGTATCTTTTGGCTGAGGTGGATCAGCAATTGTTCGGCAGCACAGCGCCGGTGATCACGCGTGCCGAAGCCTTGGCGCAGTTGCGCCCTTACATTGCTGCGCACATCGATGCGGGCGGCTCGATGCACCACATCACCCGACATGTGCTGGGTCTGGGCACCGGATTTCCCGGAGCACGCAAGTTTCGGCAGTTGTTGTCGGTGGACATTCACAAGACCAAGGAGCCCTTGGCACTGCTGGATCAAGCCGCTGGATTGCTTGAAGGGCGATAACCCCGGTGATAAAAACCAGGCGGTATGAACCGCCTGGTATTGCTGTCAGCCCACTGCTGCAGCCGCTGTCCAGTTAACCCAGCCGAATATCCAGGTTGCCAGAATCAGCAATCCAAAGGCGATCCGGTACCACGCAAATGCGGCATAACTGTGGTTCGCAATGAACTTGAGCAGGCCGCGCACAGCGATCATCGCGAAAAAGAATGCGGTTACAAAGCCCAGGGCGAAAACCGGCAGATCGCTGTTCTGGAACAGGTCGCGATACTTGTAACCCGAGTACACTGCGGCGCCGACCATGGTTGGCATCGCCAGGAAGAACGAGTACTCGGTAGCGGCCTTGCGTGACAGGCCAAACAGCAAGCCACCGATGATGGTCGATCCGGAGCGGGAAGTCCCCGGCACCATCGCCAGGCATTGTGCGAACCCCACCTTCAGCGCATCTGACCAGCGCATATCGTCCACGTGCTCGACCTGCACTACATGATCCCGTTGTTCAGCCCACAACATGACAATGCCACCCACGACCAATGCGACAGCCACGGTTATCGGATTGAACAGGTATTCATGGATCTTGTCGGCGAACAACACACCCAGAACAACTGCCGGAAGGAAACCGATCAGCAGGTTGAGGGTAAAGCGTTGTGCATTGCGCTGGGTCGGCAAGCCTTTGACGATATCGAAAATCCTGGGACGAAACTCCCAGACAACGGCAAGAATGGCACCCAGCTGAATAATGATATTGAAGGCCATGGCGCGCTCACCGCCAAACTCCAATAAATCTGCAACAATAATCTGATGCCCCGTACTGGATATGGGCAAAAACTCCGTAAGGCCTTCTACCGCACCTAAAACCAACACCTTTAAAAGGGTCAAGAACTCCATTATTCCTCCGTCAGACCGCCCTGGTAGCGCGCCCCGTTAACTACTTTTCAGGTATTGAGCAACTGGACCAAACGTAACTGGCAAATTGACAGCCTTTACCCGACCCAGCGACGGAGAATAGGTCTTATCAAACAACACACTCAAGGCTTGTTAATAATCGTCCGACTGAATAATTAATCGAAAATGGATTTCGACATTGAGCTCGTAGCGCGCTCGCTCTCAATAAAACGTGACCCACCGCACACTATTTATATTTCTGCACAAAAGGACTAAATTCTGTAAATCACGAACTCAGCGTACAAACAGTGGCAAAAAGACATTAAAAAACCATCGCCAGAGACTCAAAGTAATGGCACAATTCCATATTGCCACCATCTAACGAGGGATTTTCACTAGTTCACTCCGCCGAGAAAATCAACTAAAAGCTTGAAAAGCTTAATTATTGTTAGAAAACTCGAGAGCCACGTCTAAAATTCGCTTGAATGTTACCAATTGTCAGTCACAGATGAGAACCGGTGCTTTAACATCCCGATGTCAGCACCTATTCGAGTCAATGCATGATGCTTACAGGGAACTTAGCGACTAGAAGCCTGCGCCAGACAAACGACGAACCCGGTGTTCTCACGCTGGGTCGAACGCGTGGCGTGGCTGAACATTTTAGAGCGCTAATCGCAAGGCATGTGCAGGCCGATATGGCACTGGATGCCAGTTCGTACACACTTTCGTATAAGAAAAACGAGTACTTAGGTTCGTATCGAGCCATCTTCATCATCATCGATAGCCCCCAGGCTCTCGAGGAAAGCCTTGCGCTGGTGGAAAGCCTGCGCACTACCCATTTGAAACTGATCATATGTGCGGTCATCACAGGCCGCGGCACCTTCAACAAGATGAAATATTATCTTGCCGGGGCCGACTTTTGTCTCAAGTTCAATACCCTGTCTGAAGAAGGTGCCGAGTTACTTGCCGATTTTTTCAGCAGTGAGGAATGGCAAAGGGATATCAATCTGATATTGGACCCCACCCGCATCTGCTTATTGGGCTCCGACAAAAAACTGGATATTTCATTTGCAGAAATGAAGATTCTGGAAGCATTTGCGCAAACCAGTAACCACATACTAAGTCACGATGAAATCGCCGGCATCATGGGTCTGAATACCAATTTCTACGACCCCAGAGCACTGGAAAAATCAATCAGTCGCTTGCGCGGAAAAATCAAAGACGTGTACGGTACAAACGCTATCCAGAGCATTCGGGGGTACGGCTACCGCCTGATGAGAGGGTTGATATCGACTGTCTGAGCCAGCAATTCAAAGGCTTTTTGACATCATCTAAGGGAATGTTTTTTCAACTATACAAAGATATCGGTTTCATTGTTTGATTTGTATTTTATACTTCATGCCAATTTATCGACTCCATGACCGTGGCAACACTGAACCATAACAATAAGAAGTCATTCTATAGCAGATCGCGTGGAACCTATCGAGGGCCATTTTTGCGCCCAAACCCTGCCTTTTCGATTACTTCCGAGGGAGTCTCTACTCCCCTGCCGATCATTTTTTGCCAAATTTGGTGCGTACTTCAGGAGAGAGACATGGAAATTAGTACACCCCTCCCAAGAAAATATTTCGTCGTCGTAACCCACAGCACTACGTCGCAACGCGAATTGGAGAGCATTCTGTCCAGTGAGCGTTTCAACTCATTCGGAACCTCCCAGGCACAAATGTTTGTTGAAGGTGTTGCCTCGTCCTCTACTGCCCCGGTGCTGATGGAGTTCACTTACCCAAGCGTGACAAGGAAAAAAGTTGCGCAAAGTATCGAACACGATACGCAGAGAATATTGGCCACCCTTGAATCTGAATGGCTGGCAGCGCAATCGGAAAATCCTTTTCACGGCAAGCCGGCAATGATTGCGGAAGCCAGTAACACCGCACAAGCGATAGAAGGTCACGCACCTTGCAGCGAAGTCTGGCAACTCGACGACGATCAGGGCGCGCTGGTGAAAGCGGGTATCGAGATAAACCTGACCGGACTGGAAACTGCACTCGTCAGGAAAATGCTCAACCATGAAGAACGCGTTGTCAGTCGAGATGAGCTGATCCTCAGTATCGGCAGGGAACCGGAGCAATACCGCGGTCTGGAGATGTGCCTCAGTCGACTGCAAGATAAATTCAAAAGTGCCAGCAATGGTGAGCGGTTGTTTCGTGCGGTGAGAAACCGCGGCTACTGCCTGATCCAGGAAGTGGTGTGCTGAACGCCTGATCCGGACAAACAACACAAACATCAACAGTGCGACAACAACAATAAAAATAGCACTTTGTTTGTTTTCCCCGCTTGAAAACTCTATTCAAACCCGCCTGCCTCCACCCCTCCTACAATACCCAATACAACATCAAATATTCACCCCCTGCTGATCGACCATTTCTAACGTTCGACTATTTGCCCTTAATGAAAGTTGGCACCCTGCCACCTTGTTAGAACTCGTCAGACAGCATCCCCGTCAATAACTTAGTCTATTGACTGACGACAGTTCCGCATATCGGCGTTGTTACCTCAGGACACTCGCTACAACAACAATAAAAAGTCTATTAACAACTCGGATTTCAACTGTCGAAACCTGAATGGACGTCTTTTGGGGATATTCGTATGGATCTTTCTCTTCGTATCAATCGAAACACCGGCCTCAAGGGACTTACCTTTTGGGGCCAATGGGCATTGGCACAGGGCTTTGTTGTTTCACTGCTGTTCATACTTGCTGAGCGACATACTGGCTCGGTCGAGTTCTACTATCGAATGTGCGCAACGCTGGCGGTACTTGCCTCGGTTCCGGCTTACACGTTCAGCGGTGTATATCGAAAAAGAGACAACTACCTGACGGGGCTGGGACGCCTGTTCATGGGCTGGTCCATGACCATGGCTGCGCTGGCCTGCATTGCATTCATCTGCAAAGCCGATGCGCTGTTTTCACGGGAAGTTATTCTTGGCTGGGCAGTGTACGGTTTCCTCGGCCAGGCATTGCTGTATGCGCCCCTGCATGCGTTTTCGAAGTACTACCAGCGTTCGCGCAAAAGCGAGCACAAGACCCTGATCGTCGGCACTGGCGAACTGGCACTGGGGCTGGCAAACAAGCTGAGTCTTCTGGAAAACCTGCCACTGGTGGGCTTGGTCAGCAACGGCAGCGTGCCATCGCTGGAGCCGGGCGCGCCGCGCGTCGTCGGTGCTCAAGAAGATCTGCTGGACCTGATCAAAGCCCATGACATTCGTCGCCTGTACATCACCCTGCCCTTGTCCGAAGCTGCCAAAATCGAAGCCATGTACCTCGATTTGCTCGGTGCCAACGTTGACGTGGTCTGGGTCCCGGACTTGAACAGTCTGACGCTGCTCAATCACTCGGTGAAGGTCGTGGACGGTCTGCCGGCGATTTACCTGAACGAAAGCCCGCTGACCAGCCGGCCGACCGCTGCACTGAGCAAAAGCCTGGTGGAAAAAAGCGTGGCGCTGCTGGCCATCATCCTGTTGAGCCCGGTTTTGCTGGTCATCGCACTGGCCGTGAAACTCAACTCGCCCGGCCCGGTGTTCTTCAAGCAAGACCGACATGGCTGGAACGGCAAGGTGATTCAGGTCTGGAAGTTCCGCTCGATGCGCGTCCACGATGACAAAGAGGTCAAGCAGGCCAGCCGCAACGACTCGCGTATCACCGCCGTTGGCCGCTTCATCCGCCGCACTTCGCTGGATGAACTGCCGCAATTGTTCAATGTGCTGCAAGGGCATATGGCGTTGGTGGGTCCACGGCCGCACGCCGTCGCGCACAACAACTACTACTCCGGGAAAATCCTCGCTTACATGGCGCGCCATCGAATCAAACCGGGCATCACCGGCCTGGCGCAGATCAACGGTTGCCGCGGCGAGACCGATACCCTCGACAAGATGCAGAAGCGCGTCGAGATCGACCTCAAGTACATCAACAACTGGTCGTTGTGGCTGGACCTGAAGATCCTGGTGAAGACGCCGTTCACGTTGCTGTCGAAGGACATCTACTGATGGATTAGCGTTGCACAGCGCAACACCGCAAGGGGACGCAAGTCCCCTTTTTTGTGGGCGCAATTCGTGGAAGCGATGGAGTGGCAGGCAAGGTTGTGTCGACTGGGCTGACGTCATCGCCAGCAAGCTTGCTGCCACAGGGTATCGGGGGTGATTTGGGTATCGGGTACGGCAATGAGCAGTTTAGCAGCCAGCCTGCTGGCGATGGCGTCGGGTCAGTCAGCATTGAAGCTGGATGTTGCTGACGCCATCGCCAGCAGGCTCGCCCCTGCAGCTTCGAGGTACGAGCCAGGTGTTACTCAGTGATCTTCTCGAAGTTGCGATAGAACATGTCGTCGTCACGGCTGTCGGTCATGGAGTGCAACTGAAAGCTGCGATTGAGTCGTGCACCGCCGTCCCGGGTCAGTGGCGACCAGACGAGGTTGGCGCGACGCATGGTCGACATGCTCATCAGTTCGTCGAACGGGATCGACAGATAGATGCCTTTGTCAAAGCTACCTTCGCCATATTCGGCGCCAGTAGCAGTCGTAATCGTTGCCCAGGCGCCAAATCGCACACCATTGGAAAACTCCTTCGAGATATCCAGCGTGCCGCCCCAGTCACCGGCCAGATAACGCCCGACACTGACTGCCGCGAGCGTATCGAACGGCAAGTCGGTGTAGCCGGTGATGTGCCCGGTGACGATCGAATAATCTCGCAGCCCAAAGCCCTGGTCGAATTCGCGCTGACGCACATAGTTCAAGTCCGCGCCCAGCGACCAGCGCTCGCCGGTCGGGCGAAACAGCACCTCGCCACCTACCCCGGCGAACATTGATTCCAGATAGCCGCCGTAGACCATGCCGTACAAATCTTTGTCCAACTGTTCGGCGTGACTGACCTGGAACAACGGCATGGTCACTTCGGAAGTCGTCAGGTACTGGCGCAAGTCCGTGCGCACACGGGGCAAGTCGCTGGGAGCGTCATAGGTGAACTTGTCAAAGTTGTTCGCCAGATTGGCACTGAGCAAACCGCTCCACCAAGTGTTGCGGTTGAAGCGGTATTCGGCGTCCGCGTCGGCACTGAATTGATAGAGCAAGCCATCAGGACCGCCGACGTTCTGCTTGAAGCCCAGCCCGACGCCATAGCTGAATGGTTGAAGGGCTTCGGTGTAGAGGGTTTTTTCGTTGTGCGGCATCGCCGGGTTGATCTCGGTGGTGCGATGCAGCGATTGCAATGGCTCCTCGTTGTTGATCACCTCACGGAAGGTTTGCCGAGGCACGCTGGTCTCTTCCAGCGGCAGGTCGTAGCGCTTGTTCACCACGGTGAACCAGTCGATGTCGTCGTTGACGCTGTTGTCCAGAATCCGGCTCGCCCGGCCAACCGCTTTGGCGGAATGGAAATAACGCTGCTGTTCGCCATAGACGAACAATTCCGACCCGCGCTGGCTGATGCGCTCAACCTTGTAGCCGGCGTTTTGCTGCAGGCGCCTTGACACATCGGCCCAATCGACCTGCTGCATTTGCGTACTCGGCGCCTTCGCCGGTAGCGGTTCAGCCGGCGGATCGAAGGTCTTCGCCGGCGCCTTGCGGCTGACGAAATTGGTGTGGAAGGTGACGCCAAACATCGCGGTGTTACCGCGCTCCCACGCAGCACTGACGTCGATCGAGTCGGTCAGTTTGAACACCGCACCGAGGTTGATCGGCGAATCCTGCTTGATTTCGTTGTCCTTGGGTTCGTGCTTGTAATCGTTGCCTTCGTATTCCAGTTTCAGACTGAGCCGATCCCATGGCGTCTGATAACTCACACCGCCGAACAAAGAAGGCTTGCCGCGAAAGTACGACCCGGCGTTGACGTCGCCGGTACCTTCGCTGTCGGGCCGGGTATTGAAGCGTTCAGCGAGCTCGCCCAGCGGGTTATCGAAGTCGCCTCGATTGCCCAGGTAACCCCAGGCAATGCCGGCGCTGAAATCGAAATCGTCATAGCGTTTGTTGGCAACCACAAACTCACTGGAGAACAGACCGGTACCACCGATGTCTCGAAAGCCCAGCGCCACTTCCGGCGCCCAATGGCTCTCTTCCCACAGTCGGGCCTTGATATCGACCGCCTTGTCCTTATAGCTCTGGCTGCCACTCAGCGAGTCGGGGCCGTAAGGGCGGTTGGTGATGGCGGTATAGCGGAACGAACCTTCCAGCCATTCGAACGGCTGAAGCGACACGCTGTATCGGCTATAGGGATCGGTACGGTTGGCATTCACGCTCAACTCACCGGCCGGCAACATCCGCGCGGTCGGCGTTTGCAACAAACCAGCGCCACCAAAATCATTCTGAGTAATACGTGGTTCTGCATAAGCCAGACCACACGGCAATAACAATACGGCTGCAAAACGTAAATTCAACGAACCACCTCAGCCAGCTGCGTGGCAATGAATTCGGCCAACTGCTGATTCAGTTCAGGGACAGGCGGATCAAGGTCATCGTTTTTGACCGGCACCAGAATCTTGCTGCCGGCAACGGGAAAGTGCCCGCTCTCGCGATTCCAGTGCGCAATACCCACCCGCCGGACCACGCCGTCGGGCTGAATCAGCCACAGGTAATCGGCCTCGGCATCGTCCAGCGGCGTGCAACCTTGCAGATACTCGCGAGCCTCCAGTAACGGCTGATATGGCAAGTGGCAGGTTTCAGCGACAGCACCGAGCACTTCGACTTCGTCGACACGTTTCGGGTAAATCAGGCGATCGCCATCGTCGAGACGAATGTTGCGCGCGAAGCCGACTTCCACTGCGACCGGATCCAGATTGGCGATCTGTCGCCCGGTGACCGGCATCTGCCGCACTTGCTCGGACAAACGCACTGCCAGCGCTGCACGGCCTGGTTTGTCGAAGAGCGAAGCCATGCGCTGCAAAACGTCCAGATCAAACAACACGCCCGCCTTGAGCCGCGCCTGCTCTTGCAGCAACGACTGACGCAACAACACACCCGCCAGCCAATAACCTTCGGCATTGGGCACGGCCACGTTGATCACATCGAGCAAACGCCCGCCTGCCGAGAGCTCGACCGGCCCGGGGTTGGCGACGTCACCCGTGACCGTGACAGCGGCCTGGCTCACGCTGGTGATTAACAGTAAACACGCCGATAGCGTTCTCAAGCGCTTCACGGGACATGCCTGCGGTTGGGGGTCAGCTGCACGATCCTGACGCGCAACTGCGCCGTCAGCTGTTGCTCGCTCTGCACAATGAAACCGTCGACGGGATCGACCCAATAACGATTGGTCGCCCGCAGGCCGATGGCCGGGGCATCAATCTGCTCATCGACACGCAGCACGCTGTATTCCTTGTTGAGAATGGTCAGGGTGTCCATGGACTTTCGGGAGAAGCGGCTATTAACGATCACTCCCACTTCCTGGCCCTTGTAGAGATCGATCCAGCGCCGGGAGGTGTAGCCATCGGCGACTTGATGAAGGCCTTGCTTGAACGGTGAGGTATCCGGCAGACGCGTACCGTCCAGATCACCCTCCTGGCCCAGGCCAATGCTGCGCACGGCAAGACCATTGCGCAGCAGTAGCACTTGTTTGCCGGAGGCGACCCAGAACTGCAGGTCTTCACGCTCGCGCACCAGCGCCAATACCCCGGAGCCGGACGGCGTGGTCAGTTTGATCTGCGGATAGTTGACCTCGGCCACCTGGGCCGGGGTCACGTCCACCTCATCCGGTCCGATCACCGCCGATTTGAGGTTGTTCAACGAAGCGTTCATCAACGGGTTGCAGCCACACAACAACAGGGCCGCGCTCAGGCAGACGCCAACTTTCAACGTGTTCACTGTCGGCGACCTTATTTGCTGTTGTTACTGTATTCGCTCCAGTTCTTCGCAGCGGAAGCACCCGTACCGACAATCGACGCCGATGGCACCAATTGGCTGATGAAGCGGTTCCAGCGAGTCACGTTGGCAGGCCCGACATAGACAACGTCCTGAGGGCGCACTTCGAAGTGCGTGGCGAGCGCCATGGCGGTCGGCGATTGAGCGTTCAACTGGTAGATCTTCGCCGGCTCCACGTCGAGGTTTTCAACGCCGCGGATGACGTAGACCGCGTTGCCGTTGGAAGTGGTCTGACTCAAGCCGCCAACCGAGCCGAGGACATCGGACAGGTTCATGGTGGCGGTCTTGAAGCTCAACGCGCGCGGCTGGTTGACCTCGCCCATGACGTAGATGCGCTTGTTGTCGTTGTACGGCAGATACAACTGATCACCACCCTTGAGATAGACGCCCTGCAACTCGGAGTCCTGCTGGTTGAGCGAGTCGAGATTGAGCGGGTACACCCGCCCGTTGCGCGTCAGCGTCAGGCCGGACAAGTCAGCGTTGTTGGTATCGATTCCAGCGGAACCGAGGGCCTCGACCACGCTCAGCGGGTTGGTGGAAATCGCTTGCGGGCCACCCTTGGTCACGGCGCCGGTGACCACGACTTTCTGGCTGGCGAATCGCAGCACTGCGACATCTACCTGCGGCTCGGCGATAAACGCCGACAGCCGTTGTTCGATGTCTGCGCGCAGTTGCTGGATCGTACGCCCGGCAGCCTGGACTTCTTTGATGAAGGGGTAATACAGCGTGCCGTCGGCGCGCACCAGCCGTCCGTTGGCATCGATCTGTTGTTGCGCGCCGGACGGGGCTGTCAGTTCAGGGTGATCCCAGACCGTGATGTACAAGACATCGTTGTTACCGATGCGGTACTCGGCCGGAGTCGCCAACAGCTCTGCCGGCAGCGACTCACGCTTTTGCGTGGCGCGGGTGGTGGATATGAGCTTGGGGGTAATCGGGATCAGCTCGACCCTGCTGCTTTCACTGGCCCCTTGGCGGGTGATATCACTGGTGCTCAGGTATTGGCCGGGGGAAAACATGCAACCTTGTAAAGCGAGACTTGCCAACATTAAAAGAGAAAAACTACGAGTCATAATGGCACTACGCTATTCAAGGGCGAATCTAAAAAAGAAGTCACCCGACTTGCGTCGGGCGACCCTGTACTGCACTAACAAAACTTCTGTTAGTTGTGCGTGCCGGTGGTACCTGTGGTACCGGTCGTACCGGTGGTACCGCCGTTGGCACTGCCACCGCTGTTTGACGCCGCTATTGCACTGGCAACCATTGCAGTACTAGCTGCAGGGGCTTGAGAAGCCGCTACACTGCCAACTACATTGGTCACCGCAGTCAGCGGTGCTTCAGCTGCGGCAGCCCAGTTGCTCAACATCGTCAACAGGGCAACTGCCATCACTTTTCTCATATCAACTCCTTTCTAACATTCAACCCGATTAACACCGGGCGTTCCGTTAGAGGTGGTAGAGTTCAAGTCGCAAAAAGTGCGAACAAGATCCGTCATTCATTCACAGTCACTCCTGACTGATAAACGTCAAACGGCAGGTTTATATCTACGGATATGCAAAAGGCATTTCCAGTGTATTTTCCCGACGTTATCTAACAACCTGACTGGAAATAACATTGAGCCAAAACGACATCATCCGAGATAACCCTTGGGATGATTCGATTGCCAGCGCCAGGTGTCGGTCATCATTTGCTGCAAGTTGCGTGTTGCCTTCCAGCCCAACTCTTTCGCGGCCTTGGACGGATCAGCCCAGCTCTGGGCAACATCGCCCGAACGACGCGGCATCACGCGATACGGCACCGACTGCCCACTCGCTTGCTCGAAAGCCCGCAGCACTTGCATCACGCTGTAGCCATCGCCCGTACCGAGGTTCCAGGTATGAATGCCGGTACGCCCGGCGATGGACTGCAATGCCTTGAGATGCCCGTCCGCAAGGTCCACGACGTGGATGTAGTCACGCACGCCAGTGCCGTCGATCGTCGGGTAATCGTCACCGAAGATCGACAGCTCTTGCAGACTGCCGACCGCGACCTGGCTGATGTAAGGCACCAGGTTATTGGGAATGCCATTTGGGTCTTCACCCATCTGCCCGCTGTCATGCGCGCCGATTGGATTGAAATAGCGCAACAGCGCGATGCTCCAGCGCGGCTCCGCCAGGCTCAGGTCGCGCAGCACGTTCTCGACGATCAGCTTCGATTGGCCGTAGGGATTGGTCGGATTGCCCGTGGGGAAATCCTCGCGAATCGGCATCTGATCCGGCGCGCCATAGACTGTGGCCGATGAACTGAACACCAGGCGGAACACCCCCGCAGCAGCCATCGCCTGACACAGCGTAATGCTGCCGCTGACGTTGGTCTCATAGTACTCAAGCGGCTTGCGCACGCTCTCGCCCACCGCCTTGAGCCCGGCAAAGTGTAGCACTGCATCAATGGCATGCTCTTGAAAAATCCGATCCAGCAAAGCCCTGTCGCACACATCGCCGCGAATCATCAGCGCACTTTTGCCGCAAATGGCTTCAACCGCATGCAGCGCCGCATCACTGCTATTGCAAAGATTATCCAGCACTACAACTTCATAGCCTGCTTCAAGCAGCGCGAGTGTGGTGTGCGAGCCGATATATCCGGCTCCACCCGTTACCAGAATTTTCATAGTGCGGTCCATAGAGAGGAAAGTACTCAATAGCGTGTCAAGCCCTGTGCATTGAAGATGTGTCGTGAACCACACAAACAGGGCGACAACAACCTAAAACAAATTTAGTTCAACGACTGGCAATAAATATTTTTGCAGGTCAAACTGTATTGCCCGGTACTTATTAGCACTCCAACGCCTTCCTCACTATCAACAGATACCGACTAAAAATAACTAACAAGTATCTATCCGACATCTCATAACATTGGCACATTCTGCCACTACCACTAATTGCCATTAACAACCTGACTCGGGTATTAAAGTACACCTTCAATACTCATTGAAACTTGCAATCACTCGTTATTGCGCGCACTCGTTGACGATGTGCCGTGACTGTCCAGGATACTTTTATGATTCGTAAATGTTTGTTCCCCGCTGCCGGCTATGGCACGCGTTTCTTGCCGGCAACCAAAGCCATGCCCAAGGAAATGCTGCCGATCGTCAACAAGCCGTTGATCGAGTACGCCGTTGAAGAAGCCCGGGACGCCGGCCTGCAGCACATGGCAATCGTCACCGGGCGGGGCAAGCGTGCACTGGAAGACCACTTCGACATCAGCTATGAACTGGAGCACCAGATTCGTGGCACCGAGAAAGAGAAGTTCCTCGCTGGCACCCGCGAACTCATCGACACCTGCACCTTCTCCTATACCCGTCAGGTCGAAATGAAAGGCCTGGGCCACGCGATTCTCAGCGGCCGCCCATTGATCGGCGATGAGCCCTTCGCGGTGGTGCTGGCCGATGACCTGTGCCTGAACCTGCAAGGTGACGGCGTGCTCACGCAGATGATCCAGCTCTACAAAAAATTCCGCTGCTCAATCGTGGCCATTCAGGAAGTGCCGCGCGACCAGACTCACAAGTACGGCGTAATTGCTGGCGAGCTGATCTCCGAAGGCATCTACCGGGTCAACAACATGGTGGAAAAACCCAGCCCGCAAGACGCCCCGTCCAATCTGGCGATCATCGGCCGCTACATTCTGACGCCGGATATCTTCGACCTCATCGCCGACACCCAACCCGGCAAAGGTGGCGAGATCCAGATCACCGACGCATTGATGAAGCAGGCCCAGAACGGCTGCGTGCTGGCCTACAAGTTCAAAGGCATGCGCTTCGATTGCGGCGGCGCGGAGGGCTATCTCGAAGCGACCAATTTTTGCTACGACAACGTGTACCTCAAGGGTCTCTGACCTGGCCCAAGCCGATCCAACGCTCCACACCAACCACACGCCCACTCTTCATTCAGGCAAGCCATCATGAACAACGCAAAACACTCGGCAGACAATGAACTGGAGGTGGGCAACCTCGGCGTGATGACCTGGTTGTCGCGCCATCAGCCATTACCCAGCGCCAATGAGCCCTGGTTGGGCAGCACGCTGCTGGTGGAACGGATCGGCATGTTTCCCTCGTCCGGAGACATTCGCCGGCCGATACGCAACCCCTATCCCCTCCTCGCCCACTTGAAAAAGCTGTATGGCGAACAGGCTCTGGAAGTCGACGACCGCGATGGCTTGAAAGTGATTTTCAGCGACTGGCGGTTCCGGGTGCGCATTTGCTGCAACGAACCGGCCATCATCATCAATGTGGAAACCCGCTGCGCCACGCAATTGATGCCGCTCAAAACGGCAGAACTGCTGAGTCATTTGCAGCACTTCGAAACAGCTCTCCTGTAGGAGCGAGCCTGCTCGCGATGGTCGTCAACGATAACGCGCGCATCCTGAAGGACTACGGTGTTATTGAGTTTTTCGCGAGCAGGCTCGCTCCTGCAGTTCTGTGGCAACAGCAGTCAAAGCGACGCGTCGCAACGGTCCTGCCCGCCCACCATCCAGCGATAGAAGTAATCGGCAATCACCCGCCCACCCGTGGCCGGAACCGGATGAATCTTGTCCGGGCCGATCATGGCGGCGGCATAGCGTTTGACGTCGG
This sequence comes from Pseudomonas sp. Sample_10, assembly GCF_004321495.1. Taxonomy (NCBI): domain Bacteria; kingdom Pseudomonadati; phylum Pseudomonadota; class Gammaproteobacteria; order Pseudomonadales; family Pseudomonadaceae; genus Pseudomonas; species Pseudomonas sp. Sample_10. The sequence goes on along the minus strand of NZ_RCOE01000242.1, from coordinate 41,126 downwards.
GTCCGAACGCGCACTGCAAATCGAGATAACCCAGATGCTCCGCCTGCGCCCAGGGCTGCAACACCTGCGCATACGCCGACATCGGGTAAGCACTGGAGCGTGTGGTGTCCTGACGCAGGATCAGATTGATGCTCGCCTTCGGCTGGATCTGGCGCACCATCCCCACCAGCCCTTGAACGTTCTTCAGATACTGCTCGGGTTTGACGCCGAAGCCTTGATCGTTGCCACCGAGCATGATCAGGTAAATGTCCGCAGGAATGCTCGACACCGCCGCCTTCCACTGCGTCTGCCAGTGGCTATCGCTGTGGTAGAAGTCCCCGGATGCGGCGCCGGAGGCGGCCAGCTTGGAAACCCGCACGCCGCCCTGATCGTTGTTCATCCACAGACCGAACAGGGTTGGCGTGCCCTTCACCACTTCCAGCCGGAACGCCCAGTCCGGCGCCGGCGATACGCCGGGCAGCGGCACCTCCTGAACCCCTGAGCCGGCAAGTGTCAAGGGCTGCCAGTCTTGCGACGGGGTCCAGCGGTAGCGGATCTCATTGGGCTCGCCGTTGCCCAGGTAAAGCAATTTCGCCTGAGTCACGGCGGTGCTGATGGCCGGCGTCGGGCTGGCATCGATCTGCAGCCATGCGCCGGGGCGGCCCATTACCGTGCGGCTGTCGGGACTGGCTTGGCCGAGGCCGGACACTTGCCAATCCCCGCCGAAGTACTTTTCGCTGCTGCGGGTGTATTTGAAATGCGTGCCACCCAGCGCCGCGCCGTGGTTGAAGCCGACATAGCCGGGGCCGGCAAAACCAACCTCCCCGGCCACGCGCTGCACCAGTTTGTTCAGATAAAAATCCTGTCCGGCGCTGTAGCTGTCGCCGATCACCGAGATCGACAGAACCTGGCCAGCCTTGCCTTCACGCCACTGAGCAAACCGCTCGCGCGCGTCGCCAACCTCAATCACCGAAGCAGCAACGGGCTGAATGTCATCAACTGCCAACATGCATTGCTTCCTTCCCTCGGACAATCATTGGGTCTGCGCCACCGGAGCGATGCTCGCCGCAGGCTTTTTTGTCGCAGCACGCTCACCCAGAAACAGCACGGAGGTGAAGTTGAATCGACTGAAAATCATCGAAAGCACCACCGGTCCCAGCAAACCACAAGTCACGCCGCCGAACACCAGCAGACTCTCATCCTTCACACCCAACCGCCCCAGGACAAACCGCGATGTAGCCGCAAACAAAACATGGAACAGGAAGATCGCATAGGAATAGCCGCCCAGCCAGGTCAGTGCCTTCGAACGCAGGTCACTCGCCAGCAGCGCCATGCAGGACACGCACCCCACCGTCAAACCGATCAGGCTGCGGCGGTCGACGATCAACTCCCGGTCGACCGCCGCCACGTACAGCAGCGTTAGCGTGATCATCACGAACACCAGCGGGCCAATCACCTTGAACCGCTGCTTCAACGCGCTGACATTTTCCTGGCCGATCATCCCCGCCACAAAAAACGGTAGCAGATAGATCGCGCCGTTGATGCCGAACGCGTCGAGCGTGAATGGCGGCAGCAAAAACACCACCGCCGCAAAGGCGAACAGCAGATTCAAGCGCGTTGCGGTGCGCAACAGCCCACGCCACTCCAGCAGGCCGACAAACATGAAAATGATGAACACCGCCTGCAGGAACCAGAAGTGGTTGATCGGTACCCAGAACGACAACAACGCGTCGATCACGCCGACATCCTTGTTCACGCCCGGGCCAACCGCCTGCAACACCGAGAACGGTATGCCTACGCAAAACAGCGGCACGATCAGCCGTCGAACCTTGCCGCTGAAGAATGCGGAAAAGTCATTGCCGCGGATTTTGTAGATGGAATAGATGTAGCCCGAGATGAAGGTGAACAGCGGCATGCGCACATACACCATGGAGTCGGCGATCACCCGGAACGGCGAGCCCAGGTCGATCTTCAAGCCGCCGCCCAGCGGGCCGATGACGTGATAGAGCACCAGCAGCAGGCACGCCAGACCGCGCAGGGTTTCGATCTCCAGGGACTTTTTCTTGCTCGACATAAAACAAGCCTCAATTCAGAACGCGTGATTCAACCTGTACCGGTTTGTTTGCCCGCAACATCAATCCCAGGCCCACGAACAACACAGGCACCACCATCGAGAAGTGCCGGGCAAAGGAGCCGAAGTCCGGCTCGAACAGGCCTTGAACCAGCAGGAATGCCAGCGGAATCGCGATCAGCTCCTTAGGCTTGGTCTGGATCGGCGCACCCTTGTAATCGGTCGAGGTGATGACCTTGAACAGCAGCAACGCGGTCATGATCATCAACGCCACGAAGATCACCTGGCCCGGCCCCGACAGCAAAATCAGCTCCACGGGGAACGACAACCGAAAAAAGATGATCATCGAGTCCAGGGCCTGGGAAACGAAGTCGCTGCCGCTGAGCCACGAAACGATCAACGACTTGGAACCCTCCTCCCCCGCCGTGCGCAGTTCGTTGTTGCTGGCGCGAATCGACGACACCGGAAAGCCGAGCGCGACCTGGATTGCCATGGCGACCGCCAGGTAGAACAGAAACAGCATCAGGAAGAAGGTGAAGCGCGAGACGTATTTCTTCATCACGCAGACGCCGACCCAGGACAGTGAAAACAGAATCCAGTAAGGCCGGATCAGCACGCCGTAGATCACTGCCGAGAGGAAAAACCCGCCGCGATATTTGCGCGTCAACGAACTGAGCAGAATGCTCAACACCGCCACCGACACGATGATTTCCTTGGTCAGGTTCTCCAGGAAAAACGAACGGACAATGCCCCACAGACACAGAGTGCCGAAAATCGCCAACGGCATGCGGCGAAACACCACCACCGGAATCGCCGTGAGCAAAAAATTGCAGAACATGCCGTAGGCCCAGGCATTGGTCAGGTTGATCCCGGTGGGCCGCAACAGGAATGCCGAACACTCATAGGAAGAGCGATCCGGCGAGAACGGGTTCCAGAAATTGCAGTTGTCGGCTCGCGCGTAGGACGACCACAAGGTCATGGCATCAGGGCCGGGAGCGCGTGGGACCAACATCGGCATGGCCACCGACAGGAACAACCCGGTAAACAGAATCAGGAAGGAAATCGATGAGTCGAGCTTCTTGCCGCGGAACTCGATGCACGGCAGCTTCAGGCCCATGACAGTGCTGCCTTTTTTGCGCCGGTCATGCGGGTCAACAGCGCAATGACCCCGAGCTGCACAATGATTGCGAAAACGTTGCCCCAGGCGGCGCCGTAGATCGAATAGTGCTTGATCAGCAGGTAGCTGACCGGCACTGAAACCAGCAGGCATATGACTGCGCTCGCCAATGACACCCGACTGTTTTTCGAGGCGATCAACCCACCCCAGACGATGTCGCCGATAGCGCGCAAGGCAAAGGAAAAAATCAGCACGCCGAGGATTGCGTTGTCCGGTCGCGGAACCGCCGCGCCGACATAATCGAGCACAACATTGAAGAACAGATAAATCAGCACCGCCACCGCGGCAGACACCACCAGCGAGCGCATCACCCATTTGTTGACGAACAATTGCCTGACCGTGAACGGCTGTTGGTCCGCCTGAAACCGCTTGGCGAGCACCGGAATACCCACCACTGCCACCACCGCGTAGGACAGCGCTTGCAAGGTGTTGGCCGCCGACCAGGCGTATACGTATTTACCGAGGCTGGCGTAGGGCTCCAGATCGATGATCAGAAAGCGCTCGGCATACTGGCTGAGCGCGATCAAGCCTGTGCCAAGATAGAACGGCAGCCCGGCCTTCCACACGGTTGCGGTGGCCAGCGTGCCACTGACCCGGCCTTTGTGCACGTTCACCACAATCAGATAACCGGCGACGATCACCAACACGTTCGCCGCCACCCAAAGCCACAACACACTGGCGATGCCGGACACCCAGCCGAGCATCATCCCGCCCACCGCCAGCACCGCCCACAGACCGGTCTTGACAAAAAACAGCAACGCACCCGCCGTGGCTTTCTGCGCGGAAAACACGAAGGAATTGATTTCGAAGGACAGGTGTTCGGTGAGCAGTACCAGCGTCACACAGAGGATCAGCGCAGTCGTCGCCTCGACGGCCTGGAACAGCGAGTAAACCAGCACTGTCACCACCGACAGCAGCAACCCCACCGCCAGATACAACAGCAAAACCTTGTCGACCACCCGCCGCGACGTCCCACCCACGCTGATCAATCGATTGATCTCGGAACTGAACCCGACGCTGTAGAACTTCGAGGCGATCAACGACGCCGCGACCACCACGCCGTAAAAGCCCAGTGCCTCATAACCCAGGTAATGGGTGATGGCCAACACCAGCAAAAACTTCGCGCCTAATGCCCCTCCGCGAAGCAACAGCCGAAATATCATCGAACGATACCTTTGATGATCTCGTCCATGGCCACGGTTTTCGCTTCGATCTCGCGGCAGGTATCGGTCAGGCGTTTGCCGAAATTCGACAGTGCATTCGGTGCGTAGACCGTGTTGATGATGGTATCGACATCAATGTCGCCGCCATTGATCACCCAGTCTTCCACGCCCATGTCCTGATAGGCGCCAAAGCCTTTGCGCTCGTAGCTGATGTGGTACGCCGGGACGCCGGAAAGCAGCGATTCGATGGCGCCGTGCAGACGCACGGAAATCACCAGGTCCGGCTGGTATTTGGCCAGTGTCGCCTTCAATGGCAGCAGGTCTTCGTTAATGCCCAACTCGCGATAAAACGCGCCGTCATCGTTGCCGCGTACCGCGCTTTGCACGGCGCATACCACCTTGCTTTTGTTCTTCAGGCGCTGCAGCAGCAACTTCAGGTTGGCCACATAGGCGAGCTTCTTTTCCTTGCTCCACTCCGGCGGCTTGCGCAGCACCACGCACACCGTTGCCGGCGACGATGCGCAACGGGTGAACTTGGGTTGCGCGAGGATTTTGCTAGCCAGGGACTGGACTGCCAGGTCCGGCGCACGGTAGACATTTTCGTAAGCATCAAAGATCGCCGAGGAGCGATTGTCCCGCACGAACACCGCGTCGGCGCTGGCGTAATGCTCGACGATCCTGCGGCTCTCGCCGTGGAACGGCCCAATGCTTTGCGGCAGGTAAACCGACGGCACTTTGCTGAGGATTGCCGTTTCCAGTTGCTTGGCGTGCCCCAGTTTCAGCTTGATGTGTTCGAAGGCACTTTTGGAGCGCATGTAGCCGCCGCCAACACCGACGATCAGGTCGGTTTTTTTCAACAGATCCGCCAGGCCTGCGTAGGACTGGTTGAGGAACACCGCTTGCTTGACCCGACCCAAGCCTTTGGCCGCCATCACCGGGGCCTCAAAACGCGGGTGTGGCAAGTAGCTGAAGGACTGCGGATCGGAGGCCACCACGCTGATCGAAGTGTCTTCGCCGAAGTTTCGCTGCACCAACTCAATGGCCAAATCGACGAGCAGCCCGTCACCGGAGTTGGACGCACTGTAGCCATGCAAAATCGTTACGTTCATATGCTTGAGTTCTACTTAAAAAGAGGGAGCGCGATACAGGTCGTAGGTCTGGCGAATCATCAAGGCGGCGCTGAAACGCTCGCGCACGATGCTGCGCCCTTCGCTGCCAAGGTCGAGCAAGCGCGGTTTCTGGATTTTCTTCAGCACATCGGCCAACGCGTGGTGGTCGCCGCTGGGAAAGACGTAGCCGGACACCTCATCAGTGACGAGCTCGGGCAGCGACGTGCAATTGCTGGCGATCACCGGCAAGCCCATGGCCATGCCTTCCAGCGGCACCATGGCGAAGCCTTCCCAACGACTGGGCACAATCAGCGCATCGGCTTTCTGATACAGCACCTGCACTTCGTTCGGCGTGACCCACGGCAGGTATTCAACGGCGTCCATTGGCGGACACTCGACCGAATCCTCATTGACCGCACTGCCAACCACCGTCAGTTTCAAGTCGTTGCGCTGCACCTTGGCGAAGGCCTTGAGCAACACATCGAAGCCTTTCTGATAGTCGAGGCGGCCGACGAAGAGCAAGTGAATCGGCTCGGGGCTGCTGGTTTTCGGCGCGTCATCCTTGCGGTGAATGCCGTTGTAGATCAGCTTCATGCGTTTGCGCTCGATGCCAAACCGCGCGGCTTTGTCCAGCTCGTACTGGCTGACGCAAATGATCACGTCGGTGACTTTCTGCAACATCCGCTCGATCGATGCATAGACCTTCTGCTTGATCGGCGAGCTTTCCATCAGGAATGAAAACGCATGCGGGCAGTAGACGATTTTCGGCTTGCGCCACGGTCGCAACAGCACGCAGACACAACGGCCGATCACCCCGGAAAACGTGCTGTGCAAATGCACCACATCGGGCTTTTCCTTGAGCATCACCTGGGTCAGACGCCAAGCGAAGCGCAGCAACGACGGCACATTGCGCCCGGAGCGGGCGAAGGTGCGGATCTGCTGCGCTTGGATGCCGTGCAGTTCTTTTTCCTGATCCTGCGGGACCAGATACACCAGTTCGTAGTTCGCGACGTCATCGTCCGGCGAAGCCGAAATAGTGCGGATAACGGTCGCGACGCCACCTTTGATCGTCTCTGCCACGTGCAGTATTTTTTTCACAGTTCACCCACTTCAAACATGAAAGGACAATCGTCAAAACTCAGGACTTGTCGGACGCGTATTCGTAGCTGTAGTAGCCGTAACCGCCGTTGCCGTAATAGCTGGCCGCACGTTTCTCGACGCCGTTGAACACCGCACCTTTCAACTCGATGCCGTTCTGCGCGAAGCGGCGAATCGTCAGTTCGATTTCTTTGGCCGGGTTCACCCCGAAGCGCGTGACAATCAGGCTGATGCCCGCTTCACGACCGACAATCGCCGCATCGGTCACGGCCAACAGCGGCGGCGTATCGATGATCACCAGGTCGTAAAGCTCGCTGAGTTGCGCCAGCAGTTCGCGAAAGTTGGCGTGCATCAACAGCTCGGAAGGATTGGGCGGGACCTGGCCACGACTGATGAAATGCAGGTTGTCGACTTCGACTTTGTTGATCGCCTGCTCGATGCTGCAGCGCTTGACCAGCAGGTCCGACAAACCATTGGTGATCGGTGTGTTCAGGGTTTTGTGCAAATGACCTTTGCGCATGTCGGCATCGATCAGCACCACGCGCTGCCCGCTTTGCGCCATCACCGCTGCGAGGTTGGAGGACACGAACGTCTTGCCGACCTGCGGGCTCGGGCCGGAAATCATGATGCGGTTGTTGGTCGAATCGAGCCCGGCAAAATGCAGGCAGGTACGCAAGCTGCGAATCGACTCGATCGACAGATCCGTCGGGTTGCGCAAGGCCAGCAGGTAGGCCGGTTTGTCCACGCCGTCCCGGGTACGACCTTTTTTGCTGTCCTCTTCCTGCTGCAATGCGCTGTAGGGAATCGACGCGTAAACCGGCAGGCCGAGTTGTTCGATGGCTTCCGGCCCTTCCAGTCCTCGACTCAAGGATTTGCGCAGCAACACCAGCGCCACCCCGAAGAAGGCGCCAAGGAAGGTTGCAATCAGCACGATCAAGGGTTTGCGCGGCTTGACCGGATTGGTCATGTCGACATCCGCAGTGTCGATCAACCGCACGTTGCCCACCGCCCCTGCCCGGACAATGTCCAGTTCCTGGGATTTGTTCAGCAGTTGCGTATAAATCTGCGACGCCACTTCCACATCGCGGGTCAGGTTGAGCAATTCCTGTTGCGTGGCGGGCAGGTCCTGGGCCTTGCTCTCCAGTGCCTTCTGTTGCTGGGTCAGCTCGCCGAGCTGGGTCATCAGCGCGCGGTACGCTGGATGCTGTTTGGTGAACTTGCGGTCCAGCTCCGCCTGTTGCATTTTCAGTTCGGAGATCCGCGTGTCGAGGCTGACAACCTGTTCCAGCACCGATTGGGTTTCGAGGGAAATATTGACCGTCTTGCCACGGGTTTGATAACCGTTGAGTGCCTCGCTGGCCTTGGCCAGATCACGCTTGACCTGCGGCAATTGGCCTTGCAGGAACTCCAGGCTCTGCGCCGCTTCCGCCGAGGTGCGTTGCACGTTCTGCTGCACATACAACGAAGAGATCTTGTTGAGGATTTTCACGGCCTCGGCCGCATCGGTGCTGGCCAGGGCCAAACGGATGATTCCCGATTCCTTGCCTTGCTCGGAAATATCCAGCGCATCCTGGTAACCCTGAATGGTCACGATCCGCGGATTGCGCACTACTTCGAAACGCGTGCCGGGGTTTGCCGACAGCTGAGCGATCAAGCCTTCCACGTCGTCCTGTTTGAACGCTTGGCCAGCGACGCCATCGACCAGCAGGTTGTCGTTTTCATCGAACAACTGGAATCGTTGCTGCTCACCGGCGACCAGCGTGAGTTTCTTGCCGAGCAGTTCTTTTGGCAGATTGAGCCGGCTGATCTCCAGTCGCTCACCACCCCAGGCGTAGCTGTTGAGACCGAAACGCGGGGCCGCGACACTGAACTCGGTTTCGCCGCGATAACGTCGGGCAAGAAAACCGCCGATGACCGGGAAGGTATTGGGGGTGACATCGATATCCAGGCGCAGGTCATCGACCGTTTTGCCGATCACCGCGCGGGACTTGATGATGCCGATTTCGGTCACCGAGGGCGATTGCCCGCCGAGCATGCTGTTGAGATCGGAAAACCCGAGCATGTCGTTCTTCTTCGGCTCGACCTGCACCAGCGCGTTCGCCAGGTACACCGGTGTCGCCAAAACCGCATAGGCAACGCCGGTCACCATAAAGGCTCCGGTGAGCGCGCCGATCAACCATTTCTGATCGATCAAACTGCCAAATATACCGAGAAGATCAATGCTGTCTTGATCGTTGTCGCGGGTGCCGATTACGGACGGTAACTGCATAAGTCTGTTCTTACCATTCATTGATCTGAAGAATATTCATCAACGCGCGAGGCGTTGCGCCCATGAGCTAACAGCATCTTCAATCAATGCATGGGCATGAATAAAAGCGGCCTTGCCTTGACGATATGGATCTTGTATTTCGCGCTCGCTCTGCCATTTACCGAGCAGAAAGACTTTGCCTCTGGCGTGAGAGGCAATATTCAATACTTGTTTTACATGCTGTTTTTCCATGACCAGAATCAGGTCTGACTCATTGACGATGTCGGGCGTCAATTGCCGCGCCTTGAAGGCTTCGGCACAGTGCCCACGGTCTTCGAGAATCTGCCGGGCTGACGCTTCCATGGACTCGCCCACCCTTGCGGACAGCCCTGCGGAGGCCACTGCGATCGTTGTAGAGGCCAGCGCGTCACGCAGCAAAAGCTCTGCTGTCGGACTTCGGCATATATTGCCCACGCAGACGACCAGGATCTTTTTGAACAAGATTTTACTTTCCCGAGTAATGTCAAACGGCCAACATGTCGCGAGGGTTTTAATGAACCCCACGAATCTTCCTGCACTCAGAAATAGATTCACCTGTTAGTACCGAAGCATTAAGTACCACAGCACTTAAAAGGCACCCAACCAGAATTAGCGGACTAAAAATAACTGTGATTTTCAGCCGATAGATTTCCGACAAAAAATAACATTCACGCACTTCATACCTGCTTCATTATCGAAACATGAGTAAAGAGATATCTATTCGAAGTTGTCACTTCTCATCAGGAGAGCAGACATGAAATCAGCACATCTCAAACGACTCGGCGCGCTAAGCCTGATCGCGCTGGGTGCAACGACTCAGGTTCAAGCCAGCGAACTGTTCCCTAACCTGCCTACCAAGACCATTGGTGTGCAGGTCAAGATCCAGAGCTTTTCCGCTGCCGACGCCGCGCAGATCAAAGCGGCAGGGTTCAGCTTTGTACGCTTCGGTGTATGGAGCGACAGCCTGACTGCTGCGGCCTATCAGAAACAGGTCAGCGATGCCTTTGCGGCGGCCAGGTCCGCTGGCCTGCCGGTTTTGCTCACCGTACGCGCCATCAAGCCGTTGATGGCCGCGACAGGCAATATCAGTGAGCTGACAACGGCTGGCGAATCGTTTGCCAACACGGTGTCGAGACTGGAAACCTCCTACAGCACGCAGCTGGTGGCGATTGAAATCTGGAATGAACCCGATCTTGAGACCTATTGGCCGACACGCAATTTCGACACGACATTCGTGCCGTTCATGAGCGCCATGTGCAAGTCGCTGCAAGACAAACCGCAATCGACGCCACGGGTCGGCTTCGGCTTCGCCCGCCCACCGACTGCGGGCTCTGCCTCGACGGTAGCGCTGAACCGCATCGTCAGCGAATACCCGAAATGCCTGAATGCCATTTCCTACCACCCCTATGGCATGACGAGCACCCAGATCAGCAACGCACAGACGTTTATCCAGCAAAACTTCCATTTGCCGGGCGTCATCAGTGAATGGGGTGTTTCGGCGCTCACTTCCAATGGTGGTGCTGAAGGACAAGCCAGCAAAATCGCTACTTTCATTGCCGATGTGAAACGGCTGAATATCCCGCTGACCTCCATCTACGAATGGAGAAACACTGAATCGGGCAGCAATGACCGGGAGAAGAATTTCGGCCTGCTGACCTCCGACGGCCAACCCAAACCGGCGAAAATCACGGTCGAAACCCACCTGAACGCCGAGTAGTCACCGTGCAACCGCGACCGGTCTGTTCGCAGGTCGGTTGCTTTGAACCTGTGAGCTGTTTTGGCATCGTATTCATCGATACCTCGCCCCGTCTTTAAAACAATCGTTGTCTGGTTGTTGCCGCAGGGGCCATCGATACACGTACACACCCTTGAGTGGCTGTCAGCGCTCGGGTAATGTCATCAGACCCACAGGACAGAGCACGCCCATGACTTCCAAGCTGGAACAACTCAAACAAATGACCACCGTGGTTGCCGACACCGGCGACTTCGAAGCGATCGCTCGCGTTAAGCCGGTAGACGCCACCACCAACCCTTCCCTGCTGCTCAAGGCTGCGGCCATCCCCGCTTATGCCGAACTGCTGAACGCTTGCGTCAATGACTGCAAGGGCGATGTAGGCCTGGCCAGCGACCGATTCGGCGTCGCGGTGGGGCAAGAAATCCTCAAGGTCATTCCGGGCCGTATTTCCACCGAAGTGGATGCACGCCTGTCGTTCGACACCGATGCCGTGCTCAAGCGTGCGCACCGCCTGATCGAACTGTACGAAAAGGCCGGCATTGGCCGCGACCGCGTGCTGATCAAGATCGCCTCCACCTGGGAAGGCATCCGCGCTGCCGAGATCCTGGAAAAGGAAGGCATCCAGACCAACCTGACCCTGCTGTTCTCTTTCGCCCAGGCCGCGGCTTGTGCCGACGCCGGGGTGTTCCTGATTTCGCCGTTCGTGGGCCGCATCTACGACTGGTACAAGAAAGCCACCGGTAACGAGTTCACCGGCGCGGATGATCCGGGCGTGCAATCGGTGACGCGTATCTACAACTACTACAAGGCCAATGACTACAAAACCGTGGTCATGGGCGCCAGCTTCCGCAACCTGAGCCAGATCGAACAACTGGCCGGCTGCGATCGTCTGACCATCAGCCCGGACCTGATCGACAAGCTGGCGGCGGACACCGGCAAGCTGGAGCGCAAACTGGCGCCGGGGCACGCCGGTGAAGCACGCCTGAACCTCAACGAAGCACAGTTCCGCTGGCTGTCCAACGAAGACGCCATGGCGACCGAAAAACTGGCTGAGGGCATTCGTCAGTTTGCTCGTGACCAGGAAAAACTCGAGGCACTGCTGCAAGCCAAGCTGTGATCTGAGTTGGCGTAATGCAAAAAAGGGCGAACCCTGGTGGGTTCGCCCTTTTTTATGGTGCTGTGGCAAATGAGATGTGTGGCGAGGGAGCTTGCTCCCGCTGGGCTGCGCGCAGCCGTAAACCTTCGTTTGTTGTGTGCCTGATGCTACTCGGTTGTAGCCTTTGGGGCAGCTTCGCAGCCCAGCGGGAGCAAGCTCCCTCGCCACAGTTCAGCGGTGTTCTGAAGGTTTACAGGGAATCAGTGCCGCTCCAGCGCATTCACCAGGTCATGGAACGCTTCACGGTTGGAATCGTTCAGGCCCATGAGGATCTTGTGTGCTTCGAGCACTTTGATCCGCACCACTTCTTCAGACTGATCCTGATCTGGCAGATCATCCAGGCATTCCGGGCACGGCACAGGCTTGTCAACGATGTTGAACACCTGCTCGAAGCCCATGGATTGCAAAAGACGGGTAATGTCTTCGTGGGTGGTGACGACGGTCGGCAGCAGGCCGACCTTTTGCCGCGAAAGGATCGACAGCTTGGCCAAAAGGCCCAGGGTGGTGCTGTCGATGCTGCGGGTTTCGGTCAGGTCGATCACGATGGCGTTGAAATTCAACGCAGTGAAGATCTTCTCAATAGTCGCATCCAACGCCGAACACAGGGTCAGGCGAACTTCACCGACGAACTTCAGGACAAAAGTGCCGTCCTGCTCGGCGAACTGGATTCTACCGGTACTCATTGAAGATTCCTGCTCAACACCAACAGGGCGATATCATCCGGCATCTCCCCTAGCGTGGCCAATCCAAAAACCTGCCGCAGACCATCCAGGCTGCCGCCCGCTGCCTTGACCCGTTGGGGCAACGCAGCTTCTTTTTCTTTGAGTGTGGGTTCTGGCAAAAGGTCCAGAATGCCATCAGACATCAGCGTCAGGCTGAACGTCGGCGGCAGTTCCAGCACGTGGTCTTCGTAGGTGGCCTCGTTGAAGAGGCCAACCGGCAAACCACGCCCTTCCAGATAACGAACACTGTCGGGTGTGTACAACACTGGCAACGGCAAATGACCGCCGATGCTATAGGTCAACAAACCTGTCTCCTCGTCGATGACTCCACCGACCATTGTGACGTGTTTACCCAGCTTACAACTGATCAGCCCCCGGTTGATATGACCAAGGACTTCTGAAGGCTTGAATTCCGGCAATGTGCCGCTGCGCTTCGATTCGAACAGCAGGCGCGTGGTCATGAACTTCAGCAACACCGTAACGAAGGCTGAAGAGGCGCCATGACCGGAAACGTCGGCCAGATAGAACGCGACTCGACGCTCGTCGACCCGGAAATAGTCGACAAAATCACCCGACAGATACAGAGACGGGATGATCTGGTGGGCGAACTTGAACTCGTCAATGGTCCAGGGGCTGACCGGCAGCATGTTCATCTGTACCTGGCGACCGGCGTTCTGGTCTTCCTGGAGCAGGTTCAGGCTGGCGGCGAGTTCGCGGTTGGCCTTCTCCAGCTTCTCGCGGTAGCGCTGGTTTTCCAGCAGCAGACGCGCTCGATCCAGGGCTCGACGCACCGAGTGCTCGAGCACGGCCAGATCTTCGAGAGGCTTGATCAGGTAATCCGCCGCACCGAGGCGCAAAGCCTCGACCGCATCGTTCATCACACCGGCACCGGATACAACGATCACTGGCGTCTGCGGCGCGAGTTCGGTGACCTGGCGAATGAGTTCGAGCCCGCCCATCTGTGGCATGCGCAGATCGCAGATGACCAAGTCGGGCTTGTCTTGCTCGAATACCTGAAGACCCTGCTGGCCATTGCTGGCCTGCAAGACGCTGAAACCACTGTCTTCCAAATAGGCGGCGAGGCTCGCGCGCACTACTTCGTCATCATCGATTATCAGCAGCGTGGCACTGGTTTTTGGCATGTGGGCAAACGGCGCCAGAATTAGGTTGGCGTAGCGGCTCGGATTTTAGCCCGGCTCACACTACTGGATTCGCTTCTAGCCTCTCTGTTGCACTGTTTTCGAGCATTCGCCCTACTCGCATGTACACTAGAGGTGCCCTTCTAAGGCGCAGACGGTACTCCCATCCGCGAGGCGTTTCAAGCTCACGCCGATGGTCGCTTGACATCCATCCATGTCAAATCACCGGGAGTTATAAAAACCGCCAGAACCGAAACTCAATGTAAGGACCGCAGTCGCTCAAAAACGCAGAAGGCGGCTCGATGGCCGCCTTCTGTCTTTACCGGTAAAGATCAAAAATCGTCTTCAACCTGACCGTCTTTCACCTTGAATTCACGGTTCTGCAAGTACGCATTACGAATGAAGGTGTACTTGTCACCCGTGATCAGCTTCTCGGACGACAACAGGTTCGCGCGAGTATCGACGATGTTCAGACCGAAGATCGAGTTACGTACCGGCACATCGTTGATATAGCGGTACGGGCCGGTGTAACCGTCGACATACTTCGACGGCGCATCACGCAATGTGCTCGGCCCCAGCAGCGGCAGCATCACGTATGGACCACTGCCGACACCCCAGTAACCGAGCGTCTGGCCGAAGTCTTCGTCGTTGCGTTGCAGGCCCATCTTGGTACCGACGTCGAAGAAACCGAGCAGGCCGAAAGTGGTGTTGAAGATCAAACGAGCGGTGTCGACACCGGCCGCCGCAGGTTTGGCCTGCAAGATATCGTTGGCGAGGTTGGTCACTTCGCCGACGTTGCGGAACATGTTGTGGATGCCGTCTTCAAGGAACTGAGGCGTCACGAACTGGTACCCCTGGGCCAAAGGCTTCAGGGCATAAGTGTCGAGCACGTCGTTGAATTTGTAGATTGGACGGTTGATGCTTTCCCAAGGGTCGTCTTCCGACGCTGCCTGGGCAACGAACGGAACCAGCAACGCGCTGGCACACACACAAAGCTGAGCGAAATGGTTGCTCCAGCGCATATAAAAACTCCTTGGATTGTACCGTCGCCTAGGACTGAGCCGGGCGCAAAGACCGCTAGTATAAGATGTAAAGGCTACTTTAGGCAGCATCCCCCTTGGGTGCGCTCGGGATTCGTGTGGCTGTCATCGGTTCACATCCGTGTCATTCAACTGTCATCGCTGCCCGCTAGCCTCGAGGCTATTTCAGGGTCGTCGACATGCCGCACGCCGAAACCAAGCCTCAATCTGCGCCAAACCTGACGGCCGTGCTGTTCGGGCTCAGTGGTTGCCTGGTGGATTTCGGCGCTCATGCGCGTCTGAACGGCAGTCATTCAGTCGAGCACACCGAAGCCACTCCGGGCGCCCTCGAAAGCCTGCACAGTTTGCAGCGCCAACAAATACCGTGCGCATGGCTTGATGAGCTTTCGCCGGCCATCAGCCGATCCCTGGCGATTGCGTTGCCGGCATGGATCAAATCTTCGCAACACTCTGCAACAAACAACCCCTGGCCGGCTCCAGATGCCTGCTGGCGAGCATTGATGGCACTGAATGTCGAGAGACTGGACGGCTGCGTGCTGGTCAGTGGCGAACCGCGTCTTCTGCAATCGGGGCTGAACGCCGGATTGTGGACCATCGGGCTGGCGTCCTGCGGTTCGCTCTGCGGCTTGTCACCCGCACAATGGCAAGCCCTGTCCCAGCAGGAACGGGATATCAGGCGCGGCAAGGCGACCCTGCAACTGTTTAGCCTGGGGGTGCATTCGGTGATCGATCATCTCGGTGAACTCGACACCTGCCTGGCAGATATCAGCTTGCGCCGGCTCAAAGGCGAAAAGCCCTGATTGCGACCCTATGAAGCATGCAGGTTACGCAGGAGTGGATTAATCTTAAGGTCAGCCATAGACCTTTGGCGCATCGCTGCGGTCTATGCCAGTGCCATTTGAGAGAAGGAAGAACGCCATGCCTGCCCGCGAACTGCAAGAACAGCTCAATGCCCTGCGCGAGCAATTGGAACAGAATCCTCCGCTGTCCGAATCCGAGCGCGAAAACCTGCACGAACTGATGCAACAGATCGAACTCAAGCTCGAACTCGAGACCAAGACCCAGGACGCCAGCCTCGCCGACGGTGTCAACCTGGCCATCGATCGCTTCGAACTCGAACACCCTACCCTTGCCGGCACCTTGCGCAATATTGGCCAGGCCCTGGCCAACATGGGGATCTGACCCGCCAAACGCAAAAAGCCCCGCTAGCGATAGCGGGGCTTTTTAATGTCTGCTGCCTGAAATGCAGTCCACTGTAGCAGCGAGCCTGCTCGCGATGACGGCGTGTCAGTCGACATCAATGGTGTCTGACATACTGCTATCGCGAGCAGGCTCACTCCTACAGGGTTTCGTTACTGACGGACCAGGCGATGGTTCGGCAATTGAACCTCTTCAGTGCTGCGGTACGGGTTGATGTCCAGCCCGCCACGGCGCACATAACGCGCATACACCGTCAGCTTTTCCGGTTTCAGCAAGCGCTGCAGATCGAGGAAAATGCGCTCTACGCACTGTTCGTGGAAGTCCGAGTGCTGGCGGAAGCTGACGATGTATTCAAGCAAACTCGCGTGATCCAGCGCCGCGCCACGGTAATCCACCACCACGCTGCCCCAATCCGGCTGGCTGGTGACCGGGCAATTGGATTTGAGCAAATGGCTGTGCACGCTCTCTTCAACAGTGCGCGAGTCGTCACACCGCAGCAGTTCCGGGCGCGGATGCTCGTAGTTGCTGACGCTGATATCCAGTTCGTCGATGCACATGCCGGGCAGCGCCACGACGCCTTCGGCTTCGACATCCTTGAGGCTGCGAACGCGCACGCCAACCGGTTTGCCGGCAGCGGCCGACAGGTCTTTGACCAGCGTCGCTTCGAGGGTACCGGTGTCGGCGAACGGCGTCTGGTTCAACGAGTTGAGATAGAGCTTGAAGGATTTCGACTCGATGATGTTCGGCGAATCCGCCGGGATACTGAACTCACCGATCGCCACCACGGGTTTACCCGAGGGCAACAACCACGACAGCTCGAAACAGTTCCAGAAGTCGACGCCTTTGTAAGGCAAGGTTTCAGCCGTCAAGCCGAGTTCGGCCCACTTCGCGGTACGCGGGATCGGGAACAGCAAGGACGGCGTGTAAGTGGCGATGTATTCGCTGGATTTGCCCAGCGGCGAGTGTTCGGCTGCGGGATGCATGGCGGAAACCTGACTGAAGAATCAGCGGATTCTATCAGCCTTTGCTTGCGCCTTTGAGTGCTTACTGACTGACAGTCAATTTGCCGACCATGCCGGCCTGGTAATGACCGGGGATATTGCAGGCAAATTCGAGGTGAGTGGCCTTGTTGAAGGTCCAGGTCAGTTCGGCTGTTTTCCCCGGCTCCACCAACACACTGTTGGGATCGTCGTGTTTCATGCCGCCCTTCATGTCATGTCCCATCGAACTGTGATCCATACTGGCCATTGCACCGTGGTCCATTTCTTTCACCCCAGTAGGCGTGAACATGCCACTTTGCTGCATTTGCACCATTTCCTGCTGGTGCTTGGCATGCATCGACGCGTCACCCAGGTTGAATTCGTGCAGCAATTGGCCTTTATTCACCAGCACGAAACGCACGGTCTCGCCAGATTTGATCGCAATGTTACCGGGGGTGAACGACATGTCACCCATTACCACTTCAATGCTACGGGTCACCTTGGCGGCAGAGGCCGGCTGGCCAAAATCGTAAGGGTGCGCCGGCGCAGCCCATGCGGGCGAAGTCAGCGCCATCAAACCCGCGACTGCCGCCAGCGTTTTGCGCAAAAACATAGTCATACTCCAACCAGGTAAGGTTCAGCCTGTGCAAAACTCTAAACGGCGATCACTGCCCGCAACCTGACAGCCAGATTACAACTTTGTCAGGTGGGCCTGCGCCGTTGACGCCCACGGTATAAAGCCTTCTCAATTGACCCGAGCCACCCATGAAACTGCTGATCGTCGAAGACCAACCGAAAACCGGCCACTACCTGCGCCAAGGCCTGGCCGAAGCCGGGTTCAACACCGAACTGGTGGCCGACGGCAACACAGGCCAGCAATTGGCATTGAGCGGCGATTACGCCTTGTTGATTCTCGACGTGATGCTGCCAGGTCGCGATGGCTGGCAGATTTTGCAAGCCGTGCGCAGTGCGGGTCTTGATACACCGGTCCTGTTCCTGACCGCGCGGGATGCGGTGGAAGACCGGGTCCATGGCCTGGAACTGGGCGCCGACGACTATCTGGTGAAGCCCTTCGCTTTCTCCGAACTGTTGGCACGGGTACGCAGCCTGTTGCGCCGTGGCAGCGCATCGCCCCAGGAAACCAGCCTGCAACTGGCTGATCTGCGCCTGGACCTGATACGCCGTCGGGTAGAACGCAACGGCCAGCGCATCGATCTGACGGCCAAGGAGTTCGCCCTGCTGGAAATGCTCCTGCGTCGCCAGGGTGAAGTCCTGCCCAAATCGCTGATCGCTTCCCAGGTCTGGGACATGAATTTCGACAGTGACACCAATGTCATCGAGGTGGCGATCCGCCGATTACGCCTGAAGGTCGACGATGAATTCCCCAACAAACTCATCCACACCGTGCGCGGCATGGGTTATGTGCTCGAGGAGCGCCCTGCCTGATGCGTCGACTATCCTTGAGCAGTCGTCTGGCGTTGTTGTTCGCGGCATGCACGGCTGTGGTTTCGCTGTTCGCCGGGGTGTTGTTCAATCGTGCCAGCGAAACGCACTTCATTGAACTCGACCAGCAATTGCTGGATGGCAAGCTGATTGGCCTGCGCCGCGCGCTACACGAAATTCAATCGAGTGACAGCAAAATCAAACTGGCCGATGAGTTGAGCCGCCAGGCTGACCTGTCACTGCGCATCACCGGAAGCGATGGCAAGCGCTGGTACGACAGTTCGGCAAGCCTGCCCGACAATCTCCCGCAACAATCGGGGCTGTCGACAATCAACAACGACGGCACCGATTACCGCGTCCTGAATGCGCCACTATTTACCGACAAGCCCGACTCGCCGCAGTTGACTCTGTTGCTGGACATCACTCACCACCAGCATTTCCTGCAACGCATGCAGCACCTGATCTGGCTGACGGTGGGTCTATCGGCCCTGGCCACTGCACTACTCGGCGCCTGGGCCGCACAAAGCGGTTTGCGGCCGTTGCGGCGCATGAGTGCGGTCGCCAAGGGTGTTTCGGCACAATCGCTCAACGCACGCCTGCCCGAAGCGAACATGCCGCCGGAACTGGCGGAACTGGCCCACCACTTCAACGCCATGCTCGGGCGCCTCGACGACGCCTTTCAGCGGTTATCGGCGTTCTCCGCTGACATCGCCCATGAACTGCGCACTCCACTGTCGAACCTGTTGACTCACACTCAAGTCACCCTCACCCGCCCCCGGCCCATCGAAGATTATCGAGAAGCACTGCACAGCAACCTCGAAGAACTGCAATGGATGGCGCAACTGGTCAATGACATGTTGTATCTGGCGAAAGCCGATCATGGCCTGCTGATGCCCCAGTGCGAACCGTTGGAATTGGCCGACGAAGTCGATTTCTTGCTGGATTTTTTTGCGCCGTTGGCCGAAGACGCGCAGATCAGTTTAAGTCGCGAAGGCCGCGCCCTCATAATGGGGGATCGCAATATGCTGCGCAGGGCATTCTCCAACCTACTGGACAATGCGCTACGTTTTACACCGCCAGACGGTCAGATCCGAGTGGTTATCGTCGACTCGGCTGACAGTTCGATTCTACGTTTTGAAAACACCGGTGATCGTATTCCCGATACCCTGCTTCCACGCTTGTTCGATCGTTTCTATCGTGCGGATCCAGCGCGGCGAAAAGACGACAGTGAACACGCAGGACTGGGTCTGGCAATTACCCAGTCAATTGTCCATGCGCACGGGGGTGAAATCTCCTGCACATCCAGGCAACAATCGACTTCATTCATAATTCAGTTCAACAAGCGCGCATAGTGCCTGCGCACAGCCAACACATAGTTCATTACAAACAACTCCACTCGATAGCTCCTCATTAAATCATCCTCGCTATATAGTTTTTTCACTCCTTACCAAGAGTTCACGAATACCTATTGCGAGAATAAAACCATGGAAGAAAAAACAACCGCAACACTGGTAGCTCAGACAATGCTCGCCAGTGACTTTAACGCACAACTTGGCAACCGAGGTGCTTTCGCAGACGACAGACCTCGCATCACGATCATTGCTGGAGGCGCGTTGATACTGACCGCCGCGCAAAACAACGCCACGTCCCCGCATGCCCAGTTGTTTTATTTCGGTTTGAATCCAAACATTCGTAGTGGCACCCACACGATTCCTGGGCCAATGATAACAAGCCTGGTCTATCAAGAAAGAAAGGAAAGTCAGTGGACGTCGTTCGGTGCCATAGAGGGTTCAATGACACTGGAACTGGATCAAGTGCGTAAACGTTTTAAAGCGACATGCTCGTTTACTGTTAAAAACATCAACGAATCAATTGAGGGTGTTGCCAACATGGATGTTTATATTAGCGAGTGGCCAACAGCAATCTGATTGAGCAACACTTTCGCAGCAAGCGACGCTCCTGCCGGAGCGTCGCTTGCACTGGTAATCCTTATGAATACCGCAACGCATGCGCCGGCTCGATCTTCGCCGCTCGCCACGCCGGGTAAACCGTGGCCAGGAAGCTCAGGACAAACCCAGCGGTGCAGATCAACGCAACATCAGCACCTTGCAACTCGGACGGCAAGTTGCTGACGAAGTACACATCGGAACTGAAGATGTGCTGCCCGGTTACCCGCTCTACCCAGCCCACCATCTCGCTGACGTTCAACGCCGCGATCACGCCGAGCACACCGCCAATCAGGGTGCCGACGATACCGATAACCGTGCCCTGCACCATGAAGATCGCCATGATCTGCCGTGGCGTGGCACCGATGGTGCGCAGGATCGCGATGTCCGCGCCCTTGTCGTTCACCACCATGATCAGGGTGGCGATGATGTTGAACGCCGCCACCGCAACGATCATCAGCAACAGCAGGCCGATCATGGTTTTTTCCATTTTCATCGCGCTGAACAGGCTGCCCTGGGTGTGAGTCCAGTCATCGGCCTTGTAGGCGGCACCGAGCCCGGTGGCGATATCGCCCGAGACTTTTGGCGCAGCGTACAAATCCTTCACCGCCAGACGCACGCTTTGTACCTGGTTCGGCTCCCAATGCTGCATCTGCGCAGCATCGGCAAGGTGGATAAGCGCCATCGAGCCATCCAGCTCGGCGCCGACCTTGAACACACCGACCACGTTCAGACGCTGCATGCGCGGAGTAATCCCACCCGGTGCAGTACTGACTTCCGGAACGATCAGGGTGATTTTGTCGCCTACGTTCAGGCGAAAGCGCCGCGCCGTGATCTCGCCGATCACGACGCCGAATTCACCCGGTTTCAAGGCATCGAGACGCCCCTGGACGATGTGCTTGGCGACGATCGACACCTGACCTTCCAGCGCCGGATCGACACCGCTGACCTGGATCGGCTGCATCGTGCCCTTGTAGGACAGCATGCCTTCCATCTCGGTGAACGGCACGGCTGCGGTCACTTCCGGGTTTTTCATCGCCGCCGCCGCGACCGGCTGCCAATCATCGATCGGGTTTACACCGACGATGGTGGCGTGCGGCACCATGCCGAGGATGCGCGAGCTCATTTCACGCTGGAAGCCGTTCATCACCGACAGCACCACGATCATCGCCAGCACCCCCAGGGCGAGGCCGATCATCGAAGTCATCGAGATGAAGGAAACGAAGCGATTGCGGCGCTTGGCGCGGGTATAGCGCGTGCCGATAAAGATCGATAACGGTCTGAACATTCGCTGGGGCACCGTATAAAAATAAAAGACCCGAGGCCTGTTCAGGCCTCGGGTTTCAATCCGTCAGATGGGCGTCAGGCAACCTTCCTGCAAGTGCAGGACGCGGTCCATCTGGCGGGCGAGGTTCATGTCGTGGGTCACCACCAGGAACGCTGTGCGCATCGAGGTGCTGAGTTCCAGCATCAAATCCTGAATGCCTTCGGCGGTGTGTGAATCGAGGTTGCCGGTCGGCTCATCGAGCATCACCAGACCCGGATTGTTCACCAGAGCCCGGGCAATCGCCACGCGCTGCCGCTCGCCACCGGACAACTCGGCCGGTTTGTGCTCCAGGCGATGCCCCAGCCCTACCCGCTCCAGCAACGCCGTGGCACGCTGGCGCGCTTCGGGGATCGCAGTCTTGCCGATCAGCAGCGGCATGCAGACGTTTTCCAGCGCGGTGAATTCCGGCAGCAAGTGATGGAACTGGTACACGAAGCCAAGCGCGCGGTTACGCAGCAAACCCCGCTTCTTCTCGCTCAGCGCCGAGAGTTCTTCACCGTCGAGCCAGACGCTGCCCGTTGACGGCGTATCCAGACCACCCAGCAAATTGAGCAAGGTACTCTTGCCCGAACCCGACTTGCCGACAATCGCTACACGCTCACCCGGGTGCAACTCCAGTTGCAGACCGGCCAGTACCTCAACCGACTCCGGGCCTTCCTCGTAGGACTTGCCCAGGCTGCGGCAGCTCAAGATTGCTTTTTCACTCATGCCCGACTCACTCATAACGTAGCGCCTCCGCAGGCTGGGTGCGCGCGGCACGCCAGGCTGGATACAGGGTGGCGAGAAAACTCAGGACCAACGCCGCAGAGCAGACCATCACAACGTCCTGGCTCTGCACCTGCGACGGCAGGTAATCAATGAAGTACACGTCGGCGTTGAGAAACTTGTGCCCGATCAAGCCTTCGAGGGCGGAGATCGCGGCACTGACGTTCAACGCAGCGAAGATCCCGACCACCGCGCCGATCGCCGTGCCGACCACACCGATGACCGTGCCTTGCACCATGAAAGTGCGCATGATCGTGCCCGGCGTGGCACCCAGCGTGCGAAGGATCGCGATGTCGCCCTTCTTGTCGTTCACCACCATCACCAGGGTGGAAATGATGTTGAAAGCGGCGACGGCAACGATCAGCAGCAGCAACAGGCCGATCATGGCTTTTTCCATGCGGATCGCCTGATACAGGTTGCCGTGGGTGCGCGTCCAGTCGCGGGCGTAGAAATGATCCTCGCCGAGCTCCCGGGCAATATTCCACGCGGTACGCGGTGCCTGGAACAGATCATCGAACTTCAGGCGCAGGCCCTGGACCTGATCCGGTTTCCAGCGATGCAAGCGCGCCAGGTCCTGAAGGTTGGTGATGCCCAGGTAACCATCGAGTTCGCCCGCGCCAACGTGGAAGATGCCCACCACGGTAAAGCGCTTCATGCGCGGGAACATCCCGGCCGGGGTCACCGTGACTTCGGGCGCCACGAACGTCAGCTTGTCGCCAACCGCCGCACCGAGTTTCGCCGCGGCCTTGTCGCCGATGACAATGCCGAACTCGCCAGGCACCAGGTCGTCGAGTTTGCCCTGCTGCATGAAGTGATCGATGATCGACACCTGACGCTCCAGCGCCGGGTCAATGGCATTGAGCAGTACTTTCGAGACCTTGCCGTTGTTGGTCAGCAAACCCTGCATTTGTGTAAATGGCGCTACGGCCGTCACCTGCGGGTTCTGCTTGACCTTGGCGGCCAGGCTTTGCCAGTCGCTGATGGCTTCACCGGATTCGATGGTCGCGTGGGGCACCATGCCCAGCACGCGGGTGC
Source organism: Pseudomonas sp. Sample_10 (assembly GCF_004321495.1). Lineage (NCBI taxonomy): Bacteria > Pseudomonadati > Pseudomonadota > Gammaproteobacteria > Pseudomonadales > Pseudomonadaceae > Pseudomonas > Pseudomonas sp. Sample_10. Next base: position 17,754 of record NZ_RCOE01000242.1, on the reverse strand, counting down.
GCATCTCATGATCGAAGCCGTTCATGACCGACAGCACGACGATCATCACGACCACGCCGAGGGCGAGCCCGATCATCGAAGTCAGGGAAATGAATGACACAAAATGATTGCGACGCTTTGCACGGGTGTAACGCGTGCCGATAAATACGAAGAGAGGTCTGAACATGTCGGGGCTTGTTCGGAGGGAAAAGGAACGTCCTTGTGGCGGGGGTCGATAACCAGCTTTACACTCAGACCACCGCCGCTACCATGGGTTCGCCATGTCGACATTAGATGAAGAAGATCGCCGCGAATACTACCGTATCGAGGACACGATCGCACTGGAAATTCGGCCCCTGTCCGCTACCGAAGCCACAGGCCAGGAAGTGTTGCAGGATGCTTCCCCACTCTTCAACCTGCTCAGCGAATTGCACCTGAGCGAATTCGAGTCGCAGCACCTGTTGCGCCAGATCAATGAGCGCGACCGCAACATCGCCGCGTTCCTGAAGTCCCAGAACAAACGCATCGATTTGCTGAGCCAGGTCATCGCCCTGACGGTGCTCGGGCAAATTGGCGAACCGCAGCCGGTGATCATCTCCGAGGGTGGCATCGACTTCCAGCACCCCACGCCAATCGCCGCCGGCTCTCGCCTGTCGGTCAAGCTGGTACTGATGCCACAAGCCTTGGGTTTGTTGCTGCGCGCTCGGGTCACTCATTGCGACCGCAAGGGCGATGGTTTTGACGTCGGCACCGAATTCGAACACCTGACCGACGCCCAGCGGCAACTGTTGGCCCGGCATATCTTGCAAAAGCAGGCCCAGGAACGACGCCTGGCCCGCGAACAACTCGAATCAGGCAATTAATTTAAGGAAGAACCGTGACCCTCATCTACGGCCATCGCGGCGCCAAGGGCGAAGCACCGGAAAATACCCTGACCAGTTTTCAGGAATGTCTCAAGCACGGCGTGCGCCGCTGCGAACTGGACTTGCACCTGTCCAAGGACGGCGAGTTGATGGTCATCCACGACCCGACGCTCAAACGCACCACCGACCGGCGCGGCAAGGTCGCCGAGCACACGGCCGCCGAACTGGTGACGTATGACGCGCGCAAGGGTGGCCCTGGCTGGATCAAGCCGTGCCCGATCCCGACCCTGGAAGAACTGTTCGAAAAATGCGATTTCGAGCATTGGCAACTGGAAGTCAAAAGCGCCTCACGCACCCGCGCCGCGACCACCGTTCTGGCGATCCGCGAAATGGCGCAACGTCATGGTTTGCTGGACAAGGTGACAATCACCTCAAGCTCCCGTGAAGTGCTCAAGGCCGCGCTGGACCTGGTGCCGGACGTTTCCCGCGGACTGGTGGCCGAGTACGCCTGGCTCGACCCGTTGAAGGTCGCGGCAAGCTATGGCTGCGATATTCTGGCGCTGAACTGGACCCTGTGTACGCCGGAACGCCTGCAAAAGGCGCAGCGCCAGGGGCTGCATGTGTCGGTATGGACAGTCAACGAGCCCGCGCTGATGCGCAGACTCGCCGACTTCGGCGTTGACAGCCTGATTACAGACTTTCCCGGTTTGGCCACTGCCACGCTCGAGAATTGCTGAAATCGGTCTCCCCGGCCGGCTCAGGCCACCGGCCGGAGCCGCTCAAAAAAGCCGGTTGAGGCCATCGTACGCCGCGACCCGATAGGCTTCGGCCATGGTCGGGTAGTTGAACGTGGTGTTGACGAAATACTTCAGGGTGTTCAGCTCGCCCGGCTGGTTCATGATCGCCTGACCGATGTGCACGATCTCCGACGCCTGATAACCGAAGCAGTGAACGCCCAGTACTTCCAGGGTATCGCGGTGGAACAGGATCTTCAGCATGCCTTGCGGCTCGCCGGCGATCTGCGCACGCGCCATGCCCTTGAAGAACGCCTTGCCCACTTCGTACGGCACCTTGGCCTGGGTCAGCTCCTGCTCGTTCTTGCCGATCGAGCTGATCTCCGGAATGGTGTAGATGCCGGTCGGCACGTCGTTGACGAAACGCCAGCTGCCATTGTCGACGATACTGCCCGCAGCGGAACGGCCCTGGTCATGGGCGGCACTGGCCAGGCTCGGCCAGCCGATCACGTCACCGGCGCCATAAATGTTCTGGATGCCGGTGCGGTAATTTTCATCGACTTCGATCTGGCCACGGCCATTGACCTTCACGCCAATGTTTTCCAGACCGAGCTGATCGGTGTTGCCAGTACGGCCATTGCACCAGAGCAAGGCATCGGCCTTGATCTTCTTGCCGGACTTGAGGTGCAGGATCACGCCGTTGTCCACGCCTTCGACGCGGTCGTAGTCTTCGTTGTGGCGAACCGTGATGTTGTTGTTGCTGAAGTGGTAGCTCAACGCCTGGGAAATTTCCGAGTCGAGGAAGCTCAACAACTGGCCACGGTTGTCCACCAGTTCAACCAATACACCCAGACCACTGAAGATCGAGGCGTATTCGCAACCGATCACGCCGGCGCCATAAACGATGAGTTTGCGCGGGGTGTGGCCGAGGCTGAGGATGGTGTCGCTATCGTAGATACGCGGGTGGTGGAAATCGATGTCCGCCGGGCGATACGGACGCGAGCCGGTGGCGATGATGATGTGCTTGGCCACCAGTTTCTCGACCACGCCATTGGCGCAGACCACTTCGATGGTTTGCTCGTCGGCGAAGCTGCCGGTGCCGAAGAACACGTCGACGCGGTTACGGGCGTAGTAGCCGGTGCGCGAGGCGACTTGTTTGGAGATGACTTTTTCGGCGCTTTTCAGGACGTCCGGGAACGAGAACCAGCGCGGCTCACCAATGGCCCGGAACATCGGGTTGGTGTTGAACTGCATGATCTGCCGGACCGAGTGACGCAGTGCCTTGGACGGGATGGTGCCCAAGTGAGTGCAGTTGCCGCCGACCTGGCGACGGCTATCAACCATCGCCACCTTGCGCCCTGCTTTGGCGGCGTTCATTGCCGCGCCTTCTCCCGCCGGGCCGGAACCCAACACCACCACGTCGTAGTTGTAGACAGCCATGCGTACTCCTCAGAACAGGCCGTGGCGCCATCGGCACCTGCGGCTAAATCACGCCAATCTGTGGCATGAAGGAACAATTTGGGGCCAGTGCAGAACCCGGACACAGTCTATAGAAGCGTCAACGCCGCGCACATTAACCCTTGGTCGCGTCGTAGGCTAGTTTTGCCTGCACTACAACGCCACTTTTCAGTGCTTGAAGCGCCGCAGTCATTCGGTTTTTCCAGCGTTGATGCGTTCAAAAGCGTGACTGGTACGTGTGACGAATCCTGTATCGGCACGGATCACAAAAAATGCGCCGATACCGTGTTTTTCCGCGTAATCCCAACCGCGCTCCGGGCCGAGTATCAACAACAGCGTCGATAAGCCATCGGCCATCAACGCCGAAGGATGAATCACTGTGACCGACGCCAGTGTGTGTGCGACCGGTGTACCGGTGCGGGCATCGAAGGTGTGGGAATAACGCTTTCCATCCTGCTCGAAATAATGGCGGTAGTCGCCGGAAGTGGACAGGCCGTAACCGTCGATGGAGACAATGCGCTCCGCCACCTGCTGATTATCTCGTGGTTCTTCCAGTGCGATGCGCCATGGCGAACCGTCGGCCTTGTTGCCGGAGGCTTTGAGTTCACCCGTGACCTCGGCGAGATAGTCGTGGATGCCCATCGCCTCGAGTCGTGCGGCAATCGTGTCCACCGCATAACCGGCGGCGATGCTGTTGAAGTCGACCTCGACGGCGGCGTCCTTGCACAACTGGTCGCCGTCGATACGCAGATGGGCATATCCCACGCGCTGCCGCACTTCGGCAAGCGCTTGCGCCGTCGGGACTTTTTCCTCGCGAGCCTGGGGGCCGAAGCCCCAGAGATTGAGCAGCGGCTCCACGGTCAAATCGAACGAACCTTCACTTTGCGCTGACAGCTGCTCGCCGACGCGGACCAATTCGAGAACCGGCGCGGGCATTTTCTGACAACTGTCGACGGGCAACCGGTTGAAGCGTTCGATATCGGAGTCGCTGCGGTAGGTCGACATTTGCCGGTCCACTTCGGCCAGGATCTTTTCGACTTCGACCCGCACCTCTGCCAGAGCGGGAATACCGACGTGACGAACGTATTTGATCGAATACGTGCTGCCCATGGTCTGGCCGCCAAAGCTTTGCATGGCGTCGCCATTGCTGCAGCCCGCTAATGCCCCGAACAACAGCAGATGAACCCAATGCCAACTTTTCAACAAGCCCGACGCTCCCGAAGACATCCCCTGACACCGCGCCAGAGCCCATCATTATGCATGTCCCTGCAAGGGCTGCCCTGCCTGCCCTTCCAGACACTGCACAAACAAAAACGCCCCGACCAAAGCCGGGGCGTTTTCATCTGCAGCTAAAGCTTAGCGCGGGAATGCTGGCGGGTTTACACCGGCCATGTCTTCCATCACGCGAACCACCTGGCAGCTGTAACCGAATTCGTTGTCGTACCAAACGTACAGTACAACGCGGTTGTCTTGGGTGATGGTCGCTTCAGCGTCCACAACGCCTGCGTGGCGAGAGCCAACGAAGTCGGTGGAAACCACTTCCTGAGAGCTGACGTAGTCGATCTGCTTGTGCAGATCCGAATGCATGGCCATCTGGCGCAGGTATTCGTTGATCTCTTCGCGCGTGGTGGCTTTTTCCAGATTCAGGTTCAGGATCGCCATCGACACGTTTGGCGTAGGAACGCGAATCGCGTTACCGGTCAGCTTGCCCTTCAACACTGGCAATGCCTTGGCAGCCGCTGTGGCAGCACCGGTCTCGGTGATAACCATGTTCAGCGGCGCGGCGCGGCCACGACGGCTGCCCTTGTGGAAGTTGTCGATCAGGTTCTGGTCGTTGGTGAACGAGTGAACGGTTTCGACGTGGCCATTGACGATGCCAAACTTGTCGTTGACTGCCTTGAGCACCGGCACGATGGCGTTGGTGGTGCAGGAAGCCGCCGAGATGATCTTGTCATCAGGGGTGATGTCGCCATGGTTGATGCCGTGCACGATGTTCTTCAGCGCGCCCTTGCCAGGTGCGGTGAGGATCACGCGGGCAGCGCCCGGGCAGGCCAGGTGCTGGCCCAGGCCATCGGCGTCACGCCATACACCGGTGTTGTCGACGATCAGCGCGTTTTCGATGCCGTACTGGGTGTAGTCGACTTCGGCCGGGCTCTTGGCGTAGATAACCTGGATCAGGTTGCCGTTGGCGGTGATGGTGTTGTTGGCTTCATCAATGGTGATGGTGCCATCGAACGGGCCATGAACCGAGTCACGACGCAGCAGGCTGGCACGCTTGACCAGATCGTTCTCGGCGCCCTTGCGGACAACGATGGCGCGCAGGCGCAGGCCGTCGCCACCACCGGTTTTCTCGATCAGGATGCGCGCCAGCAGACGGCCGATACGACCGAAGCCGTACAGGACAACGTCAGTGCCTTTGCGGGCGGAAGCGTTCTGCTGGCCAACCACGTCAGCCAGTTCTTCACGAACGAACTGCTCGGCAGTACGGTCTTTGCCTTCGGCCTTGAATTTGGCCGCCAGCTTGCCCAGGTCAACCGAAGCGGCGCCGAGCTTGAGCTCGCTCATCGCTTTGATCAGCGGGAATGTTTCGTGGACGGACAGCTCGGAATCGTCGGACTGACGGTGACGAGCAAAGCGGTGAGCTTTGAGAATCGCAATGACTGAACGATTGATCAGGCTGCGGCCATAGATCGAGCTCACCACGTTGTTATTGCGGTAGAGCTGACCGATAAGCGGAATCATCGCTTCTGCGAGTGCTTCACGGTCGATCCATTCACCAAGACACTGGTCGGGCTTCTGAGTCACGGGAACCTTCCACATGTAGGGGCAGAAAAAAGGGGCTACATTATGCCGCCGAGTGACGCGTGTAGCAATGCGCGCCTGTCGTGCGACCCGTAACATTTTCCTGTTCAAAAAAATTGCGCAGCGCTAAAGCCCAGTAAAACCGGGGCTTTCAGAAGAGTCAATTTTTTGGAGATATCGTTACCTTGTCCGTAACCCTCCGTAACACCCTGACGTTTTACCACTACATAATTGGATTTTTCCGTTAAAAAACCACGGTATTTTGTCTTTACCACTACATTTCACCAAACCTGCGTAATAGACACAGTCTGCAACTGACAGGCGGCACTCCGGGCCGCTACAATTACCGACTTTGTCGCAACGCTTGGAGCTCAACCTTCCGTGCCCGTTCTGCGTCTACCGCTTCTCCCTGCCGCGGCAGGTAAACAGCACTGGGGCAATCTGCCCGGTGCCGCCCTGAGCCTGGCCATTGCCGAGGCCGCCAGCGCTGCCAAGCGCTTCACCCTGCTGCTTACAGCCGACAGCCAAAGTGCCGAACGACTGGAACAGGAGCTGGGGTTCTTCGCCCCGGATTTACCTGTGCTGCATTTCCCCGATTGGGAAACGTTGCCCTACGATCTGTTCTCGCCGCACCAGGACATCATTTCCCAGCGCATCGCCAGCCTGTACCGGCTTCCGGAATTGAGCCATGGCGTGCTGGTGGTGCCGATCACCACGGCCCTGCATCGCCTGGCGCCGACCACCTTCCTGCTGGGCAGCAGCCTGGTGCTGGATGTCGGGCAAAAGCTTGACGTCGAGCAAATGCGCACCCGGCTTGAAGCCAGCGGTTATCGCTATGTCGATACGGTGTACGAACACGGCGAATTCACCGTGCGCGGTTCGCTGATCGATTTGTTCCCGATGGGCAGCAAACTGCCGTATCGCATCGACCTGTTCGACGATGAAATCGAAACCCTGCGCACCTTTGACCCGGAGAACCAACGCTCCATCGACAAGGTCGATTCGGTCAAGCTGCTGCCGGCCAAGGAATTCCCGCTGCAAAAAGAAGCGGTCACTCGCTTCAAGGCGCGCTTTCGCGAACGCTTCGATGTCGATTTCCGGCGCTGCCCGATCTTCCAGGACCTGAGCAGCGGCATCACTCCCGCCGGCATCGAGTACTACCTGCCACTGTTTTTTGAAGAAACCTCGACCCTGTTCGATTACCTGCCCCAGGACACGCAAGTGTTCTCGCTGCCCGGCATCGAACAAGCCGCGGAGAACTTCTGGAACGACGTACGCAATCGCTATGAAGAACGCCGCGTCGACCCGTCCCGTCCTTTATTACCGCCCGCTGAACTGTTCCTGCCGGTTGAAGATTGCTTCGCACGCCTGAAAAACTGGCCGCGCGTAGTGGCCAGTCAACAGGATGTAGAAAGCGGCGCTGGCCGCGAACGCTTTCCCGCCCGGGAGTTGCCGAACCTGGCGATCGAAGCCAAGGCTACCCAACCGCTGGCGGCACTGGCGGGCTTCCTCGATCAGTTCCCGGGCCGCGTGCTGTTTACCGCGGAATCCGCCGGCCGTCGCGAAGTGCTGCTGGAACTGCTTGAGCGTCTGAAGCTGCGACCAAAAACCGTCGACAGCTGGCCGGACTTCGTCGCCGGTAAAGAACGCCTGGCAATCACCATCGCACCGCTGGATGAAGGTTTGTTGCTGGACGATCCAGCCTTGGCGCTGGTGGCCGAAAGCCCGTTGTTCGGTCAGCGCGTGATGCAGCGTCGGCGCCGCGAAAAGCGCGCCGACGCCAACAACGACGCCGTCATCAAGAACCTCACCGAGCTGCGTGAAGGCGCACCCGTGGTGCATATTGACCACGGCGTCGGGCGCTATCTCGGCCTCGCGACACTGGAAATCGACAGCCAGGCCGCCGAATTCCTCGCTCTGGAGTACGCCGAGGGCGCCAAGCTCTACGTGCCGGTGGCCAACCTGCACTTGATCGCCCGCTACACCGGCAGCGACGACGCTCTCGCCCCACTGCATCGCCTCGGCTCCGAGACCTGGCAGAAAGCCAAGCGCAAGGCTGCCGAGCAAGTACGCGATGTCGCAGCCGAGCTGCTCGACATCTATGCCCGCCGTGCCGCCCGCGAAGGCTATGCCTTTGCTGACCCGAAAGCCGATTACGCCACCTTCAGCGCCGGTTTCCCTTTCGAAGAAACCCCCGACCAGCAAACCACCATCGAAGCCGTGCGCGAAGACATGCTCGCGCCAAAACCGATGGACCGACTGGTCTGCGGTGACGTGGGTTTCGGCAAGACCGAAGTGGCGATGCGCGCCGCGTTCATCGCCGTGCATGGCGGTCGCCAGGTAGCGATTCTGGTGCCGACCACCCTGCTCGCCCAACAGCATTACAACAGCTTCCGCGACCGCTTCGCCGACTGGCCGGTGACCGTGGAAGTCATGAGCCGCTTCAAGTCGGCCAAGGAAGTGAACGCGGCAGTGGCGGATCTCGCCGAAGGCAAGATCGACATCGTCATCGGCACACACAAGCTGCTGTCCGACGATGTAAAAATCAAAAACCTGGGGCTGGTGATCATCGACGAGGAACACCGATTCGGTGTGCGCCAGAAAGAACAGCTCAAGGCCCTGCGCAGCGAAGTCGACATTCTCACGCTGACCGCCACGCCGATTCCGCGCACCCTGAACATGGCGGTATCGGGCATGCGCGACCTGTCGATCATTGCCACGCCACCGGCCCGACGCCTGTCGGTGCGCACATTTGTCATGGAGCAGAACAAGAGCACGGTCAAAGAAGCCCTGCTGCGTGAGCTGCTGCGTGGCGGCCAGGTCTATTACCTGCACAACGACGTGAAAACCATTGAAAAATGCGCCGCCGAACTGGCTGAGCTGGTGCCGGAAGCAAGGATCGGCATCGGTCACGGGCAGATGCGCGAACGCGAACTCGAACAGGTGATGAGCGACTTCTACCACAAGCGCTTCAACGTGCTGATCGCCTCGACCATCATCGAGACCGGCATCGACGTGCCGAGCGCCAACACCATCATCATCGAGCGTGCCGACAAGTTCGGCCTGGCCCAGCTGCATCAGTTGCGCGGCCGGGTCGGTCGCAGTCACCACCAGGCGTACGCCTACCTGCTGACGCCGCCGCGCCAGCAAATCACCGCGGACGCGGAAAAGCGCCTGGAAGCGATTGCCAACACCCAGGACCTCGGCGCAGGCTTCGTGCTCGCCACCAACGACCTGGAGATCCGTGGCGCCGGCGAACTGCTCGGCGACGGACAAAGCGGGCAGATCCAGGCAGTCGGTTTCACGCTGTACATGGAAATGCTCGAACGCGCGGTGAAGTCGATCCGCAAGGGCGAGCAGCCGAACCTCGATCAACCTTTGGGTGGTGGCCCGGAAGTCAACTTGCGCGTACCGGCGTTGATTCCCGAAGACTATCTGCCGGACGTTCACGCCCGCCTGATTCTCTACAAGCGCATTGCCTCGGCCACCGACGAGGAAGGTCTCAAGGATTTGCAGGTGGAAATGATCGATCGTTTCGGCTTGCTGCCGGAACCCACCAAGAACCTGATGCGCATCACCGCCCTGAAATTGCAGGCCGAGTTGTTGGGCATCAAGAAAGTCGATGGCGGCCCACAAGGGGGGCGCATTGAATTCGCGACACAAACGCCGGTGGACCCGCTGACCCTGATCAAACTGATCCAGAGCCAGCCAAAACGCTACAAGTTCGAAGGAGCCACGATGTTCAAGTTCCAGGTTCCGATGGAGCGCCCGGAAGAGCGCTTTAATACTGTAGAGGCGCTGTTCGAGCGCCTCATTCCGAAAACTGCTTGAAGGACGCCGCATGCGCCTGTTTCGCTCACTGACCCTGCTGATGACTTTGGTCGCACCTACGGCGTTTGCCGATGACCTGTATCAGGTCGAAATGATTCTGGTCCGTCAAAACGCCGTGCCGGCGATTGTCAGCCGTGCCGCACCGGAAGACTGGGATGCCGGCGCCAAGCGCATCGACCCTGACAGCTTTCGCACGCCGAGCCTCAATCCAGAAGTGGAAAAGCTCACCGCCAGTAACGACTACAGCGTCCTGATGCATAAAGCATGGCAGCAGACGCTGGGAGAAACACCGGTCAAGGTGGCGATCAGCGATGGCAAGGAGCAGTTCGGTCAGTTCCCTATCGAAGGCACCCTCGATCTAAAACTGGGGCGCTTCACCGATGTTGACGCCGACTTCTGGGTCAATCAGTTCAACGCCGATGGCCTGGTGACCGCCAGCGAACGCCTGAAACAGGAAAGTCATACCAAAAACGGCCAACTGAACTTCCTCGACGCCGGCCACCTCGGCCTGCTGATCAAGATCACTTCATTGACGGCGCCCGCCCCGCGGGAAGCCCCTGAAGTCGTCCCTGACTGATTGAAGTCCTCATGTCCGCGACCCTGAGCAAACCCCTGGCACCTTCCTGGGTCAGCCGATTCAAGGAACAGAGCCTGGAGCGTGGCCGCCGCTACGCACTGGAAAATCGCGTCAGGATCGTCGAAGCCGGCGACGCCACCATCATCGGGGCTTGCGAAGGCTCTGGCGGTAACGTTTACCGTCAGACCATTCGCCTGCGTGAGTCGGCCAAAGGCACCCTGCTGATGGTCGATGCCATCTGCTCCTGTCCGGTTCACAGCAACTGCAAACACTGCGCTGCGGTACTGCTGCAAGTACAGGAGACCCTCGCCTACCCCGCTGCCGCCAAAGACGCCGAACTCCTGGAAAAACTTCAAGCCGTGCTGGAAAACCGTAGCCCCAAGGCCCCGCCGCAAGTCATGGTGGACAACGTGCAGCCAGTGCCGCGCCTGTGGCTGGCGAGCATAGAGTTCAGTGCCTTCGAGCCGCGCAATGGACGGATGCAGCGCTACATCCAGCATCGCGCTGCGCTGTCTTTCAGCTATCTGGACGAATACGTTAGCGGGCAGAAAAACACTGACATCCTGATTCGCCAGGAAACACAGACGCTACGGATAAAACGTCAGCCGGAAGTGGAACAGTCCTACCGTGAACAGCTACGGATCCTCGGTTTCAAAATCGCCACCCGGCAGAGCAAGGCCCTGCCGGAAAGCGCCGGCGAGCTGTTCGAGATGGTCAATGACAGCGCCTGGCTGACCTTCACCCTCAACGATCTGCCCAAGCTTCGAACCCAGGGCTGGGAGCTGCAGATCAACGAGGACTTCGGCTTCGACCTGACGGCCGTGGATGACTGGTACGCCACGGTCGAGCAAACACCGGAACGGGACTGGTTCGACCTGGAACTGGGCATCATCGTCAACGGCGAGCGACTGAGCCTGCTGCCCATCCTGCTGAACCTGATGCGCTCGCACACCGAGCTTCTCAACCCGGAACGTCTGGCTCGGCGTCGTGACGACGAACTGATCCTGGTGAACATTCCAAACCGGCCGAATTCCGAGTACGGCCCCCTGCAAGTCGCCCTGCCTTTCGGTCGCTTGAAACCGGTGCTGGCAACGCTCGGCGAGTTCTATCTGCAAGAGCCGGGCGAAACCACCTTACGCCTGAGCAAGGCCGACGCCACGCGCCTGAATCCGCTGGAGGACCTGCCGCTGCTCTGGGAAGGTGGCGAGCAGATCCGCACCTTTGCCCAGCGTCTGCGCGACATCAAGGATTACACCGCCACCGTCCCCGAAGGCCTGAACGCAACGTTGCGCCCCTATCAGCTTGAAGGCTTGAGCTGGATGCAATCGCTGCGGCAGCTGGAGGTTGGCGGGATTCTCGCGGACGACATGGGCCTGGGTAAAACCCTGCAAACCCTGGCGCATGTGCTCACCGAAAAAATTGCCGGCCGCCTCGACCGCCCGTGCATGGTGGTGATGCCAACCAGCCTGATTCCCAACTGGCTCGACGAGGCGGCGCACTTTACGCCGCAGCTCAAGGTCCTGGCTTTGTATGGCGCCAGCCGCAAAAAGCATTTCGAGCATCTGGCGAATTACGACCTGATCCTGACCACCTACGCCCTGCTGCCCAAGGATGTTGAACGTCTAGCCGCACAGCCGCTGCATGTACTGGTGCTGGACGAAGCGCAATACATCAAGAACCCGAACAGCAAGGCTGCACAAGCGGCCCGGGAACTGAACGCCCGTCAGCGCTTGTGCCTGAGTGGCACCCCGCTGGAAAACCACTTGGGTGAGCTGTGGTCGCTGTTTCACTTCCTGTTGCCAGGCTGGCTCGGCGACGTGAAAAGTTTCAATCGTGATTACCGCGTACCGATAGAAAAGCGCACCAGCGAAGTAAGACTTCAGCACCTCAACGGTCGGATCAAACCTTTTCTGTTACGCCGAACCAAGGAACAGGTTGCTACCGAGCTGCCGCCGAAAACCGAAATCATCCACTGGGTCGAACTCAACGAAGCCCAGCGCGACATGTACGAAACCATGCGCCTGGCCATGGACAAGAAAGTCCGCGACGAGATCACCCGCAAAGGCGTGGCTCGCAGCCAGATCATCATTCTTGAGGCGCTGTTGAAGCTGCGCCAGGTGTGCTGTGATTTGCGCCTGGTCAACGACGCCACCCTACCGACGCGCGGCAGCACGTCAGGCAAGCTCGACAGCCTGATGGAAATGCTCGAAGAATTGTTTGAGGAAGGCCGAAGGATTCTGCTGTTCTCGCAGTTCACTTCAATGTTGTCGCTCATCGAAGACGAACTGAAAAAACGCGGGGTGGACTATGCGTTATTGACGGGCCAGACCCGCGACCGACGGACACCCGTGAAAGATTTTCAAAACGGCAAGCGCCAGATTTTTCTGATCAGCTTGAAAGCAGGTGGGGTCGGCTTGAACCTGACGGAAGCGGACACCGTGATTCATTACGATCCGTGGTGGAACCCGGCGACGGAAAATCAGGCAACTGACCGCGCCTATCGTATCGGCCAGGAAAAGCCGGTTTTCGTCTACAAGCTGATTGCACGCGGCACGGTCGAAGAGAAAATTCAGCACCTGCAGAAGGAAAAATCCGACCTTGCGGCGGGGGTGCTGGACGGGCGTCAGGCTGGGGACTGGAAACTGCAGAGCGATGATATCGAAGCGTTGTTTGCGCCGTTGCCGGATAAGCTGGAGAAGCGCTGAGATTTTCAGCAGCTCAACTCCCCCTCTTCGCGAGAAGGTTCGCGCCAACAGTGATTCATGTCGGCTTCAATATCAAAGCCAAGCAAAAATCAAAATGTGGGAGCGAGCCCGCTAGCGATGGGGGGCTATTCGATTCAGTCGTCAACCAATCAATTGAGCTTCTTTGAGCGCTCCGACGGCAGCCAGCCAGCGTGGATCCTGACGATATTCAGTGCTCGCGAACGATTGCCCGCGCATCCGAGCGATGCGTGCGGAGGGCTTGACCTTCAGCCTTTGCGCGGCACTCAGGGCCAACTCGGCCGCAGCACGATCGTTGCACACCAGGCCCATGTCGCAACCCGCCGTCAGCGCCGCCTCAATGCGACTCGCGGCATCGCCCACCACATGGGCGCCTGCCATGGACAGGTCGTCGCTGAAAATCACACCATCGAACTGCAACTCACCGCGCAGGATGTCCTGCAACCAGCGACGGGAGAAGCCCGCAGGCTGGGAATCGACTTGCGGGTAAATCACGTGGGCCGGCATGACAGCGGCCAATTGCTTGCTCAACCTGGCGAACGGCACCAGGTCGTTGGCACGGATGTCGTCAAGACTGCGTTCATCGTTCGGAATCGCGACATGGGAATCCGCCTCAGCCCAACCGTGGCCAGGGAAATGCTTGCCGGTGGCCGCCATGCCGGCGCTGTTCATACCGCGAATGAACGCGCCAGCCAACAGCGCTGCACGCTCGGGATCACCTTCGAACGAGCGTGTACCCACTACTGCACTGCGCTGGTAATCAAGGTCCAGCACCGGTGCAAAGCTCAAGTCCAGGCCAACGGCAAGGACTTCGGTGGCCATGATCCAGCCGCACTGTTCAGCCAGGAATTCGGCATTCGGGTTATCGGCGATCGCACGCATGGCGGGCAACCGAACGAATCCCTGACGCAGTCGCTGAACTCGTCCGCCCTCCTGATCCACCGCCAAAAGCAGGTCAGGACGAACGGCACGAATCGCTGCGCTCAGTTCCCGCACCTGGCGCGGGTGCTCGATGTTGCGGGCAAAAATGATCAGGCCACCCACTTCGGGTTGACGCAACAGTTGGCGATCTTCAGCCGTCAGCCAGGTACCGGCGACGTCCACCATCAACGAGCCTTGCAGGCCAGCAGTCATAGAGATTCCTTGATAACGATAAACCCGGCTCGCGCCAAATCGCCACCGCAGGCAGTGCCCGGTTGATCGGCGACATTATTTGGCAGCGGGAGCAGAACGAGAGTCGGCATGGGCGGCTAGCTTAGCGGATGTAAGCAGCCGCGCCCACCCGTAAGCGGTCAAACCTTGGCGGCAACCGGTGTCGATTTGCTGCGCGGACGCAATTGTGCGGTAGCCATGGCGGTGTCGGTGACACCTGATTCGGCACGCATGCCGGCGGCGAGGAACGGCACCATCAGGCGCATGACCTGCTCGATGGAGGTGTTCACACCAAAATCGGTCTCGGCAATGGCGCGCAAGGCCTTGATCCCGGACATGCTGAAGGCTGCCGCACCCAGCATGAAGTGCACGCGCCAGAACAGCTCGATCGGTGGGATACGCGGCGCAGCTTCATTGACCAGCATCATGTAACGGCGGAACACCTTGCCGTACATGTCTTCCAGGTAGCGACGCAAATGCCCCTGGCTCTGACTGAACGCCAGACCCAGCAAACGCATGAAGATGGACAGATCGTTACCGCTGCGAGGCTGGACCACCAGCGCTTGCTCGACGAGGATTTCCAGGAGTTCTTCGAGCGTCGGCTTGTTTTCAGGCTTGGCCTGACGACGCTCAAGCTCTTTATCGAGACTGATGCAGAACGGCCCTAGGAAGCGTGAGAAAACCGCTTGGATCAGCGCCTTCTTCGATCCGAAGTGATAGTTCACCGCCGCCAGATTGACACCGGCCTTGCTGGTGATCAGACGCAACGAGGTTTCAGCGAAACCTTTTTCCGCGAACAACTGCTCGGCAGCATCAAGGATGCGTTCAACGGTTTCCGACTGGGCCATGGCTACTCCGCCTGACAAACACTTGTTTGAAACATACGTTTCAGCCTGTGCCTTGTCAAGCCTGGCAGTCCGTTTTGGGAACGGTCAGTCAGATATTTAACCATACAACGGCAAAGCTTCAATCCATTGGCTTATCGACCGTCTGGCGGGCAGTAAAAAAAGGGGCATTGCCAAGACCGTTTCACTGTATATAATCCCAGTCACTGTATAAAAAGACAGAGCGATCAATATGCTAAAGCTGACGCCACGCCAAGCCGAGATTCTGGCCTTCATCAAACGCTGCCTTGAAGACAACGGCTACCCGCCAACCCGCGCGGAAATCGCTCAGGAGCTGGGTTTCAAATCGCCCAACGCGGCGGAAGAACACCTCAAGGCGCTGGCTCGCAAAGGCGCTATCGAGATGACCCCCGGTGCTTCCCGCGGCATTCGCATTCCCGGTTTCGAAGCCAAGGCCGACGATTCTACCCTGCCAATCATTGGCCGGGTTGCAGCCGGAGCGCCAATCCTTGCCCAACAGCACGTCGAAGAATCCTGCAACATCAACCCGGCGTTCTTCCACCCCCGGGCTGATTATCTGCTGCGGGTTCATGGCATGAGCATGAAAGACGTCGGCATTTTCGACGGCGACTTGCTGGCGGTCCATACCACTCGCGAAGCCCGCAACGGCCAGATCGTGGTTGCGCGGATCGGTGACGAAGTGACCGTCAAACGCTTCAAGCGCGATGGCAGCAAGGTCTGGCTGATTGCAGAAAACCCGGAATTTGCGCCTATCGAAGTGAACCTTAAAGATCAGGAACTGGTGATCGAAGGCTTGAGTGTTGGCGTCATTCGCCGCTAAAGGAGGCTTTATGCAGTTCCCACACACACCACAGCAAGCCCAACTGCCTCTGCTGTTCGAAGCGTTCATGGCGCCGCCGCTGGAGCCAATACTGAAAGAAGTGGTCGAGTCGCCGTGGAGCACCGACCCTGAAGTCTTCAGTGAATTGTCTCTGCGTGGTGCTGCCGGGAACTGCCTGAACCTTCTGGCGCCGATTCTCAGGGAGTTGAGCGAGGAACAGGATGCCCGCTGGCTCACACTGATTGCCCCGCCTGCCAGCCTGACCCAGGCCTGGTTACGGGATGCCGGACTTAATCGCGAACGCATTCTGCTGTTGCAACCACGTGGCACACAGAGCGCCCAGCAGCTGACCTGCGAGGCCCTTCGCCTTGGTCGCAGTCATACGGTTGTCAGTTGGTTGAACCCACTGAGTACATCGTCACGACATCAGTTGATCAGCGCTGCTCGAACCGGGGATGCGCAAAGTTTGAATATTCGACTGGGTTAACTGGAAAGTGGCGCCCACTCGGGCCGCGCCGGGCTTCTCCAAGGACAGAGAAGCCGATATGAATCGAAATGTGAAAAACCGACAGACGGGATCAATGAAGGACCCGCGAACCCTCTTCCTTGTCGAATTCACCTTCCACCAGGCGTCCAGCCATCTGCACGCCAACACTCAACATCGCCTTGGCAACTTCTACATGCTGGCCTTGCAGGAACGCCTTGGCATCCTCGGAGAAATCCAAAGTAACCAGAGAACCCTCGTCCTCAGCCCTTCGCAGCTCGATACGGCCGTCTGGTAACTCAACAATTTCTAGAAAGGACGTTGGCATAAAGGTTTGTTCTCCACGAAAGGCGGGGATTATATAGGCATCGGCCATGCTTCGCTCGGGATCTTGACCAGATGCCATCCCGAAACTGTTTCTGTCAGCACTCGTTCAGGCCTTCACGAAAGCGGATCGCCAACCCCTTCAGATTCTGACGCCAGCTCTCCAACTCCTCACGACTCAGCTCTTGAGGCGCTTGCTCTTCATCGAGATTTACCGCCAGGATCAAAGGCTGAGTCACGTCGCCTTTAGGCTTGTGCGGTGCACGCGGGGGTTGAAACAGCGCCGCGTGGGCTGCCAGCAGCTTGGCCAACCAGGTTTCCGGGTTGTTGGCCAGTTCAACCATCTCGGCCATTTCCGGGATGGCAATGCTGTCCAGCACTTCACGAGTCAGCAACGACTCGGCCCGGGACGCATTGGCTTGAGGCAAGCGATAGAAACCGGCAATCTCATGACACAACCCCAACAGCGCCCCATACAAGTGAAACAACGCCGATTCGCGTCCGGCCTGAATCAGCGCCAGGGAGTTCATCGCTCGTCCCTCTTCTGCCTTGGCGAGAGCTTCCAGCGACAGGCCGGCGAAGTAAATTTTCTGGTTGGTACGGGTATAGAGTTCGTGGGCCATGACGGCAGCCTCCACAACGAAATAATTGCTTGATGCAGGTCGGACAGTGTCGTGGATCACTCGATCCGACCGCAAGCACAAAACAAGGCCGCATGAAAACCCGAGGTTTGTCATGCGGCCTTTTCAGTACCCGACGATTTACGCCTTCGCAGTCGGACGCTTGTCTTCGACTTTCCACTTGCCGCCGTCGTAGAACGCTTTCCAGCCCGTCGGTTTGCCGTCGACTTCGGTCTGGACGTATTGCTCCTTGGTCTTGCGGCTGTAGCGGATTACCGCTGGCAGACCGTCCGGGTCTTTCTTCGGTGCTTCGCACAGGAAGTGGTACTTCGGATCGATCTCATCCTTGTGCGGGATGATTTCCATGACCAGAGGGGCACGGGTCTCGCGGTTTTTCGGGAACTGACTGGCCGCCAGGAACAACCCGGAAGCACCGTCGCGCAGGATGTAGGTGTCGTTGACCTTTTCGCATTTCAGCTCAGGCATCTTCACCGGATCCATCTTCGGCGGCGCCGCGTCAC